>CAYWBF010000483.1:0-2031 GCA_964456085.1 uncultured Eubacteriales bacterium | reverse complement strand
ATAATTTTTTCGGACTTAAAAATTGTCCATAGCTAAAAAGGAGATAAATATGCACAAACAAAACCCAATTTCTTTTACTCACTATAAAAAATATGCACTAATTGTTGTGTTCCTCTCTCTGCTGACTTTTATCGCAATCTACGCTGCTTTTTATATAGCAATGAAAAAAACTCAAAGTAGAATCATAACCTTGGCTAACCAGGATATGTCTCTATACCTTAAAGAAATTCAACGTGAGGCATACGGATTCTTAACGATGGCAAACCAGTCAAACTACTACATAACAATTAAGAACTTTCTAAAAAACACAAGCACACGAGAACAGCTCAAGCTAAGCTCCGATTTACAAAAAATTACAGAAGAGCTAGCCTATATGGAAAGTTCTAACCCTGATATTTCCTTGGTTTGGCTCGTAAGTACTAAGGGTAACTTTTATATAGACAGCAAAGGCAATATGAACGACGACAGCTGGGACGTAAAAGAAAGACCTTATTACAAACTTTTGAATGACAGCCTAAGAGCAAGCTTTTTCGAGCCTATGCGCTTTGTAACCAACGGCGAAGTTTACGTTGGTGTTGTCAGTCCCATAAGAGACGAAAAGGGAGAGCTTATAGGGGGCTTTGGCATAAATATGAAGCCAGAATACATAACCAGCGTATTTGAAAATGCCTACATCGAGCCGACTCATAATCTAGCGTTGATTTCTAAAAATCTTACAGTGATTTACTCAACAACCCGAGGGGTTAAATTCTTGCCCTTTGAGCAGATTTTATATCCGCCAGAGGTTTTGAAGGCGCTTAAAGAACATACAGACGGAACTTTTCTAATTGACGTACCACACAAAGGAAAAACCTACCCTACAGTTTTTATTATAAATAAAACAAGTATACCCGGCTGGCATCTTGTGCTCGCCGATGAAAGAAATGTTTATAAAAAGAGGGTAGAGGGCAACTTCGGCTTGGATCATGCGGCACAGCTTGCTGCCATTCTGCTGGCTTACGTGGCTGCTATGCTTTTCCTATTTTCCAGGCACAGGCACAAGCTTCGGCTAAAATCATTGGAAAGCTACGATACCCTTACAGGTATACCAAACATTAATTTTTTCGCACCCAACGTAACAAAGACTATTTTAAAAAATCCTCAGCAAAAATATGTATGTGTTAGCTTTAAAATAAAAAAAATGAACCTGCTTAATGAGGTTTTAGGTTATCAAAAGGGCGACGAGCTTATAAAATTTATTTCCGAAAACCTAAAGGAGTTTGTGGACAGCGATGAGCTTTACTGCCGTGCCTCCGGTACAAAATTTAACATGCTTTTGAAGTTTACAGATATGGACTCACTTCTGTCCAGGCTAAAATCCTTTGACAGCAAAATAGTATCCATACGAAGCCTTGCTGATGAATGCTTTTTAATACAGCTTGCTTTCGGTTGTTATATAATTCCTGAGGGTGACTCTGACTTTAAGCATATCGAGGCATGTACCGACATGGCAGTGGATAAGTTGCTTATGCAAAACGACTACAAAAGCTCCTATACCTTTTACGACAGTGAGCTTAAGCAGCACAATGCTTTTGAAAAAGAGCTGGAAAGCCATATGGAGGCCGGTATTTTACGGAAGGAGTTTAAGGTTTACCTGCAGGGGAAATATTGTGTTCACACCTATAAGCTAAAGGCCGCAGAGGCGTTGGTGCGATGGGATCACTATACAAAGGGAATTATTAACCCGGCCAAGTTTATCCCACTGTTTGAGAGAAACGGTTTTATTGCCAAGCTGGACACATACATTTTGGAGCAGGTATGCAGCTTAATAAGAAAATGGATGGACAGCGGCATTACTCCTGTCCCCATTGCCGTAAATCTATCTAGGGTTAACCTTCAAAAAGAAAATTTGGTTGAGGAGTACGTTTCAATTATTGATAAATACGGGATTCCCCATAGCTTTATTGAGGTAGAGATTACCGAAAGCGCCGTTTCGGAAAACATTAATGCGCTTATTAAAATAATAGGTCAGTTTAACGAGGTAGGGGTTTC
>CAYWBF010000482.1:0-2037 GCA_964456085.1 uncultured Eubacteriales bacterium | reverse complement strand
TTTTAAGGATAATATATAGTGTAACCATAATTATATTTATAATATTATAAAATACAAGTACGCAGAAATATTGCAGTAAGTAAAATAAATTTCACTATAGGGAGTTTGTATGGAAAAAATAAAAGTTACATGTGAGATGGAAGTGACTCTTAAAATGATTGGCGGTGTGTGCAAGCCGCTTATACTTTATTATCTTACCGAAGACGGCACAAAGCGCTTTAATGAGCTTATGAGCTATATTACCGTTGTGTCACAGCGCACACTTACAAATCAACTGCGTGAGCTTGAGGCAGACGGACTTATTACTAGAAAGGTATACGCCGAGGTTCCGCCTAAGGTCGAGTATTCCATAACGGATAAGGGTAGGTCGCTGTTCCCTATACTTGAGCTTATGTGTGAGTGGGGGGAGAAAAATATTGATGAGCGGTTTGTTTTAACTAGCCCTCAATGCTTATAGGCATAAAAAAAGAGTAAATAGAAAAGGTAATCATAAGTTACACTTTCTATTTACTCTTTTTTATGCGCTTCGTTTTTTATAAAAAGGATACAGCCCTTTAAAAATTATTCCCTCCAACCTTATTAAAGTAAACGCCTATAGTAGTTCCCTTATCCTCATCTACACCACGAATAAACTGCTCAACTCTATTAAAGTCACTGCCTAACTCCAGCCGAATTTGATTAATCCAATTTGAAGTGGTTGCAAACAGACCAAGTATTACATGTCTTTCGGTAGCCAGCAGGCACCCTTCATCATAAGCTATGCCCTTGGCATTTATAATAAAAGGAAAGGAATCCAGCTTAAAGTCCAAGTAGGCACCCGTATGTTTGCCCTTACTGTGTATGTAAACCTTAGCTTTTTCAAAATAAAAATCACCTAGGCTTGGCCTAAGGTTGTTAAATGCTTTCCTAAGCAAGCTTCCATTAAGTGATAGTAGCGCCTTCAAAATATAGGGACTTTTAAATTGATTCTCCGAGCCACATTCAATTTTTGCATATTCCAGCGCAGTTTCTATTCTGGGTTCAATTTTAATACACCTTAAAACAATTTCGTCCTTAAGCGCAAGTAAAAAAGCTTGGGTGGCATTTTCGGCAAGGCTTTTGCCATTATTAATTTTTGAGCCGATTAACCCCTCATGGGCAGCTTGTTCAAAAAATATGCGGTATCTCTCATTACTCCCATGCTGCCAAAGCTTAATCAAATCTTCTTGCCCGTAAAAATATTCTCCGTCATGTGGCTTTTCATACTTCACTTGATTACCGGCGGTGAATACCGATGCAGTAAGACGCTCTAAGAAATCACCAACCGAAACTGAAGGCTCAAACTCCTTAAAAAAATCATTAAACACAAAAGTCCCTCCTTTTAATATTGTAGGTGCTAATCATATTTATTTGTAAATTCACATTGGGGCATTGAGTTTTTAAATTCGTCATAGCTTTTTTCGGATATATAAATATCGCTTAAATTTATAACCTCTAGATTTTTTAGGCTAGTTAAGCAGCTTATATCCTCTATGGGGTTTTTTTGTATAAACAACCTTCTTAAATATGTTAAGCCGCTTAAAGGCAGTACAGATGAAATTTGATTTTGGTAGCAATACAGCACGTCTAAATTTGTTAGTGCACTAATGGGCTGCAAATCTGTTATTTCATTTTCTGCAATAGAGAGGGTGCGAAGCGCTTTTAAGTCCTTAAGCGCAGATATGTCCCGTATTTTGTTGTTCTCAACAATAAGATGCTCCAATCTCGTAAGTTTAGAAAGTGGAGCAATATCACTAATATTATTGTTGTATAAATTAAGACTAGTAAGGCTGGTAAGATTGCTAAGGGGTGAAATATCCTGTATTTCATTTGACCCTAGGTAAAGCTCTGTAATCTTTGTTAGATTTTTCAAGGCGCTTATATCTGTTATCTTATTGAAACCTAGAGAAAGAATTTCAAGGTCTTTTAATTTTGATATTTCGCTTAAATCAGAAAATTCTTTCTTCTCTAAAAAAATCGATTTAGCTTCTATACCTATTTCGGAATCACCAATCAGAA
>CAYWBF010000481.1:0-2050 GCA_964456085.1 uncultured Eubacteriales bacterium | reverse complement strand
ACCATGAAATTTTTTGAAAGCCTTTGTAAAAGACTCTGGCGTGTCATAACCATACTTCAAAGCAACGTCCAAGACTTTGGCTTGCGCCAATGCCAATTCCCTTGCCGCCAACGAAAGCCTTCGGCCACGCATATAATCCATTACGCTAAGTCCAACAATCGCTCGGAAGATACGGCTAAAATGTGCATCTGAACATAAGCAAAGCCTTGCTAAATCATAAACTTGTATTCGCTCATCCAGATGTTCTTCAATGAAGTCCACAGCCTTCTGCGTCATTTCAAAATAATCCACGGTGTTCGCCTCTCTTCCCATCTTTGATTGCTACGATGATAAAATAATAGTAGCAGGAGCGTCAGATATTTTCCTGTCCGTTCCTGCTATTATTAAAGGATTGCTTCATATTATATACTATATATGGAACACCTTCGCCATGTTTTTTTGGCGGCATTAATATGCTTCGGGATTAATTTATTTTTCTTATGTTAGAATTTATTGTCTAAGGGTAACTGTTATGCTCATAATAGGAAATTATTCTATTTTTAGACCACGCACCATTCCGCAACCCTCTTTTTCATTTGGTCGAGTGCGAAACCCGTGTTTTATATAAAATTCCTCTTTGCTTATAGCAGACATTAATCCAATAGTAATTGTAGTTCCTTTGATAGCGTTGTTTTTTATATATTCCATCAGACAATCCATTATTTTACTTCCAATTCCCATTCGCTGGTTCTGTGGCATGATAAAAAGGTCTTGAATATATACTATTCTACCCAAATCGCCCACCAAACGACCCATACCCACAACTTGGTCTTGCATTTTAACCCCAACAACATACAAACTATTATCCAATGCTTTTTGAACCTGTTGTTGATTAGGTCTGCCAAAACCAACAGATTCTTGAATATTACAAAATTCATCAGCAGTAACACTATGTATAATTTCCATCATCGTTCACACCCTGTCAAATATAAACAACTCACTAAGTATGCAAAAACACCATACTGCGAGATTATTCAAGTTTTCTTTTATTCAAAGCAACTCACTATTGTGGGTTGCTTTTTTATATACATTTTCAATTATACACTATTTTCCGGTAAATCTGAAGTACCTAATTGTAAAAATTTTGAAATAGGCAAAATTATGGCACTAAAAAACTATTAAAGTTTTGACATTTTAGACCAATACATAAATTATTTATTGGTTATAAAGGGGCGTTCCCAAAATACAGCAATCGAATATAGGACACACTTGCTTATGTTTTTCTCTTACCTCAAAGAAAAACGAGGAATGTTCCCCAAACAACGTATGTCCAAATCATATCGGCCAGTTTTTCAAAGCTGTTTGATGATGTGGATTTTGACAAAGCAAACGGTATGTCGGAAAGGTTTGTTATTTTGACACGCAGCGCAAATTCCTATATGAATGACATCCACGACCGTATGCCTGTAATTTTATATAAACCCGACTTAAAAAAATGGCTTACAGATACTGACACGGTTAATTGCTTTTAGGCAGAGATGATGTAGTTTTAAGAAGAAAAGCGGTTTGATGTTTGCAAAAAATATTCTACTGTTATAACATCGTATCTTTACTTTTAGCCTTATCCTGTTCCACCGATTTGTGCTTACCTAAAAACTTATCAATATTACTTTTCAATGTGTCAAACAGCTTAACCTCAGTTTTAAGCTTATCATACTCTTTATAAAGCTTATCTTTTTGCAACATAAGCCTGTCATAATCCTCTTTCAAGCCTTTGGCATACGGCAATTTATGGCCGCCGGTTTGCGGAATACCCAAAGCCTTTGCGGCGGCTTCAAAAAGGATAATTTCTCTTTCGCACTGACTGCGGAATTTATCCTTATTTTTTGCTTTTTGATATGCGTCATATATAGGCTTTGTCTGTCTATATGTAGTAACATTTTTCATTACCAAACTAAGCTCTGACAGCTTCTTTTCAACATCTTTTAATGTATCTGTTGTTTTTGTAAATGTGTCGTGCAATCCATCAATTTTCGCTTGCAAATCCTCATAATAAAGTAGATTATTTTCG
>CAYWBF010000480.1:0-2050 GCA_964456085.1 uncultured Eubacteriales bacterium | reverse complement strand
ATAATAAGCACACAAAGACCAATCATAGTGCCAAAAGCATACTGAATCAAAATTAGTGGTGATTTTTGTCCCTTGTTCAAAATAACACCGCTTAAAAATGTACCAACCAAAGAAAACAATGGCATGGATATTAGAAGAAAATCGCTTTTCAATAGTTCTTCCGGATAAATTTGCTTGAACCGTAGCGGTATATAAGTCAAGAACACAAGTTACATTAGGGTATGACAGCCAAATAGAAGCCCTGGCAAAAGACTTCTTGTTTCCTTATAAACGGCTTTATGCTGACTGAGAAATGAAAGTTTATTATGGTCATGAGAGGGTTGAGCCGCATTTTCTGACGTTGAAGCCGTTTTCAAAAAAAGTGAAAGTGATAACGCAACCCCTGCTGAGAAAATGGCATGAGCATAAAATATAGCTTTCCACCCACCCAACTGAATTAGAGGTCTCTGCAGTACATTCATAAACAGGAAGGCTACTCCGAAAAAAGTTCCCCAGAAGGTCATTACCAAGGCTTGATACCGCTTAGGAGTGACATTTAATAACGCTGTCGGGGCAGCAGAAACCAAAATAAGCTGTGAGAAGCCTTCCATTATTCGCACGGTAAACATGACACCAGTCTGTGAAAACAAAGCTTGTAAAAGCGAGGCAGCAGCAGCCCACCATAAAAATACAACGACCATTTTTATGGGTGAAAATCGGCTGACAATGACCCCTGAGGTAACTCCAAGGAAGATACCTATGATACCCAAGGAAGATAACAACCATCCGCTGTATAATGGGTCAATGCCCACATCCGACTGAATGAGACCAATAGTAGATGAAAACTTGGCAAATTGCATACCTGCCACTATACCCGAAAGCCAAAGGAACATAATCAACAAAATTTCTTTTCCCATAAGACCTCTTTTTTCACAACACCTTTCAAGTCTTATGCCTTTATCCATTTTAACTGCTCCTTTATTTTTAACTTCTGCATCACAGAACAATTCTTTTCTACAATAACTCAATCGTCAACAACTTACGGATTTTATTTATTCCTACGACTATTGCTTACTGCCAAAATAATTATATCACAAGTTGATGCTAAAATTCAACTTACGTGCGTTTATAAGATACTGGCTGAAAAAAGCATATTGTGCCGCGTCGAGCAAAGCCACAGCAAGGTAAAAAGTTTCATTAATTCTTTATGAATCGTGTAGGGCAAGCCGTTGTTCGCTATATATATTCAAGTTATTTAGCTCCCCTCTTCTTCTTGCTTCGTGCCCATCAACTTCAACCAAGTGTATGATAAAGGCGATAAGAAACAAGACCGTCAAAATCCTGTGCCATCGCATCCAATTATGCAAATGCTTTCGCAGATAATAAGAAAGTGCAAGAAGAAACAACACTGCCAGACAAATCGTACCCCAATTGAAGCTAAATAAGGGAGTTTCCGTACATATGCCATGAATCGTTGAAACCGCAATCAATAACAGACCCAAAGGGATATGGATACGCCGTAACCGCCTATTCAGACTGTTAAAAAGATGGTTTTTATCTTTACCCTTACCTGCAATGCGAAGTACAAAAATAATACACACAAGAATGGTGAGCGGTATTGTTAGCATGGACGTAATGCGGCTGATTCTATAGAGTGTATCTATCATAGTTTCATTCCGAGGCGGTAGATATGATCCGACCGCCTCTCCCCCTTTCCGAACTTAATCAAACGCCAACGCCGTTTTTACGCTCATTTTAGAAGCACGTTTTGCGGCACCCCTGCTTGCAAACCGACCAACCAACAGCGTCATCACTAGCCACGCCAGTAGCGATAAGGCAATGGCCATAGGTGATATAGTAAGTGGTATCTCAAGTACATGTACCCCGATTACATAAATAGCGAGTCCCATAGCCGGAACTGATAAAACAAGGCTGATCCACCAGCTAAGTAGGCAGATAAAGGTGCTTTCTGCGCTTACGATCGATCGAATTTGTTTTACTCCGGCACCCATAGACTTCATGATACCAATTTCACGGGTACGCTCTGCAACCTGAACACTCATGGTGGAAG
>CAYWBF010000479.1:0-2054 GCA_964456085.1 uncultured Eubacteriales bacterium | reverse complement strand
GCCCCGTATTAAAGAGCAAAGCCTTATCTGCATCACGGAAAGCAACAAGGTCACAATCCTCCGTGAACAACTCACAGTACTTAAGCGGAGACTTATCGGAGTATGCGTTAAGTAGTTTTTTACGGTTAAGCTTTGTTTTATAAGACTCAAAGCCTATTTTGGCAACCTTTCCGTTTTCAAAGGCAAAGATAAAAAAGCCGTTTTCGATAGGCTGCTTAATATAAAGTATCTGCTCGCCCTCGGAGAGTGCCAGTAGATTTGTCAAATACTCACCTAGAGCAGAGGCTTTGCAGTCGGGCACCTCATGAACCTTAACCTTGTACATAACACTTTTATTAGATAAAAGCAGCAGCTCAGATTTATTTGTAGCGTCCAGCTGGGCGATAATCTTATCCTCGTCCTTAAGGTACTGCTCTGGAGAGGTTCTTAGGGAGGTGAGAGGAATTTTTTTCAGGTAGTTTTGCTCTGTTAAGAATATTTTTACGGAGTAATCCTCAATAAACAACTCCTCTGGAATTTCCTCCACCTTTTCCTCATATATAATCTCTGTTTTTCTGGGCTTGCCGAATTTTTTAGAAATCTCCTTAAGCTCACCGCATATGATTTCATTTGAAATTTTGCTTTCGTTAGATAAAATATCCTTTATCTCTGCAATTTCTGCCTTAAGTGCGTCTAGCTCATTGATTCTGTTAAGTAAATATTCCTTGTTTAAGTTACGCAGCTTTATTTCCGCAATAAACTCTGCCTGTGGCTGGTTAATGCCAAAGCCTTTCATTAAATTTGGTATTACCTCTGCTTCCAGCTGTGTTGTGCGAATAATTTTAATGGCTTTGTCTATGTCCAGTAAAATTTTTGAAAGCCCTTCAAGGAGATTTATTTTTTCGGTTTTCTTTTCTAAGTCGTAGGAAAGCCGTCTTTTTATACAGCCTATTCTAAAAGCAAGCCATGCCTCCAAAATCTCCTTTATACCCATAAGCCTTGGCTTTCCATCAACCAAAATATTAAAATTGCAGCTAAAGCTGTCTGAAAGAGTGGTGGACTTAAAAAGCTTTTGCATCAAAAGCTCCGGGTCAGCGCTCCTTTTATATTCAATGGCTATTTTTAGGCCGTTAAGGTCAGTTTCATCTCTTACGTCATTAATTTCTCTAAGCTTTCCGATTTTAACCAGATTAACGATTTTATCTATTATTACCTCAAGAGTGGTGCTGTAGGGGATTTCGTATACCTCTATGGTGCTGTTTTTTTTGTCTACCCTGTATTTTGCCCTAAGCTTAAAGCTGCCCTTGCCTGTTTCAAAAATGTTAGCAAGCTCCTTCTTGTTATAAATTATCTGACCGCCGCAGGAAAAATCCGGAGCAAGAAGGTATTTGCTTATATCTACAGACTTATCCTTAATATAGCTTATAGTTGCGGCGCATACCTCTTTTAAGTTAAAGCTGCATATAGAGGAAGACATACCAACGGCTATGCCCATATTAGGGGTGACTAAGACGTTAGGGAAGGTAGTGGGCAGAAGCAATGGCTCTTTTGTAGTGCTGTTATAGTTGTCCACAAACTCCACTGTGTTTCTGTCAATATCCTTAAAAATCTCCGTGCATATTTTGTCCAGCGCAACCTCTGTGTATCTGCTGGCGGCGTAAGCCATATCTCTGGAATAGTGCTTACCGAAGTTACCCTTGGAATCTACAAATGGGTGAAGCAGGGCATCGTTTCCTCTTGTAAGTCTAACCATTGTTTCATATATAGCGGCATCGCCGTGGGGGTTAAGACGCATTGTTTGGCCTACCACGTCTGCCGATTTTATTTTACCGCCGTTTAGCAGGCCCATCTTAAACATAGTATATAGAAGCTTCCTATGCGCTGGCTTAAAGCCGTCTATCTCGGGAATAGCTCTAGACAAAATAACGCTCATGGCATAGGGCATATAATTTTTTTCCAGCGCCTCCGTTATGGACTGCTGTATAGGTTCATTTACCATTTAGTTACAACCTTTCTTTTTAGTGAGAGAGTATGAAAGCACATGCTGCCCCAAATTTTATGTTACGTCAGTCAAA
>CAYWBF010000478.1:0-2055 GCA_964456085.1 uncultured Eubacteriales bacterium | reverse complement strand
AGCTGAGACAGATGATTAAACACCCAGCCATAGTCGGACTTTATAGTATCCAGCGCAGGATTTTTGATTTCAATACAATCAGTGGCTCGCTCCACCGCCAGAAAAAAATGCCGGTTAAAAACCTCGATGGCATACATTATCTTAGAATTGTTAAAATCAATTTCCGATTTTGTTATGCAGCTATTAATTAATTCTATTAAAATCCTGTTTAACAAAATGGACATTAAAATATTCTCAGAGCGTTGTTGATGGTTTGACTTCAAATATTTGTTTAGCTGGTGAAATTCTGCCGGCTCCAAATTCAATCCAAGTCGTGAGGAGAAAGCTTCCATAAAAAACTTAGACCGCTCTAAAGCAGCTGAGTCAAGTTCCTCACCATCAATCAAAAAGCAGTTATTTTTCCCTCTAACATAAACAATTATCAGTTCCAGCAAAGCAATAAGATAAATCTCATCATTAGAAAAGGAAGAAAATTTCGATTCATGGTCAGATAAAATTTCAATAAGTGTAGAAATGGGCACATCACCCATAAAGGCGCTAACGCAATAATCCAGATAAGGATTAACCTCCTCACGAACTACTATTCTGTTTTTGCTTAGCCTGCAATGGGAATAAATAAATTCAAGGAGTGCCTTCCTAATATGGGTTTCCTTGCCAATAACACCAAGACCGGACTTTACCACATAGCTAAGGGTTAGGTTAAAGCTTGCAAACATGTTTTTAACCTGCACTAAGTCATTTTTGAGTGTGCTTCTACTCACCATAAGAAAATCAGAAATTTTATCAACGGTTATGCTGGTGCCTGTAAGGTACAAAAAAAATAAAATATCATTCCGCTCCGGAGTTGATAGGTAATATTCTGCTAGGTTAATGTTTTCTAAAATCTCATTAATCTCTTGCTGGTTGCTTTCTATTGATATAAGCTTGCCCTCTATTTTTAAGCTGGAGCCTAATCCCTTTGACTTTAGAAAATTATGCAAATATTCAAGTGAGTATTTTATTGCCCTCTCGTTATAGCCTAACCTTTCGGACAGAAGTAAGCAGCTTAGGGGTTCCCTCGCCTCCAAAAGCTTTTTGGCTATAGAAATTTCCTTGCGACCTATCCTAATCAATTTGCACCTCCGTTCCATACGTTCATTGTATTTAATAAATAAAGCTTAATAAAGGTTTATTTTTTGATTAATCTAAACAAATAATTAGCTACTTATTCTAAAACCTAAAAATAAAGCAACAAGAGGATGCCCATTAAAATCATGTAGTAGGTACACTCCTTGCTACCCCAAAATATATTATTATATATATGGATTTAAGGAGTGGCTGAAATGTGGCAATGGCTATTACTGTGCTTACTGAAGGAAAGGCAATCCCGGCTATGTAAAAGAACAGTGACGAATAAACGTGTGGAGCCAGGCTTAGATGAAAAGAAAATTATTACAGGTTATTGGTTTGCCGGACGACCTGAGGTTGACTTAGCTACAATACCTCCGGGGTACAATGTGGTTTGTATAGCGTTTTTAGATAAGGTTATAGACGGGGTACCCATATATGAGCCGAAGTATATAACAGATGAGGCCTTAATGGCCGGAATAGAAAAGCTAAAATCGGAGGGGCGTACTGTTCTTATTTCAATCGGCGGTGCCTACGGCCAAATCTCCGTTTCAGAAAATGAAAAGGATGCCTTTAAAAACGGCATGATTAAAATTATAGATAATTACGGTTTTTCAGGGGTTGACATAGATTTAGAAGGGGATTCTATAACAAATGCTGATAATCAAACAGCTATTCCGGCTGCCTTAAGGGAATTAAAGGACTATTATAAATCCAAGGGTACTAACCTAGTAATTACCATGGCGCCGGAATTTACCTATCTCAGAGGAGAGACTGCTATTTATAAGCCTTATGTTGAAGGTCTGGAAGGATATTATGATTTGGTTTTTCCACAATATTACAACCAAGACGGTGACGGCATATGGTCAGAGGAGTATGGAGTATTTTTGCCACAGGACGATAATGCACATAAGGCTGAATTTTTATATACCTTGTCCCACGCCATTG
>CAYWBF010000477.1:0-2071 GCA_964456085.1 uncultured Eubacteriales bacterium | reverse complement strand
TTTAGCAAGACCAATATGCTCAAGAATTTGCTTCGCAAAAACTTCTGGCTTTGAAGTGGCTACAATGATAGTTTTTCCGTTATGCTGTAAGTTTCTTAATAAGTCCTCTATGCCATCATAAACAAGGTTTTCAAACATACCCTTGTCACGGTAGTATTCTCTATAATATTCAACAGCCGTTTTCGCCTCTTCTTTTGAGAATCCATAATATTTTTCAAAGCTTTCCCAAAGCGGCGGGCCAATAAATTTACGAAGCTTATTTTTGTCATCGACTTCAATACCATATTTTTTAAGGGCGTATACAACAGCATTTGTTATTCCTATACCTGAGTCTGTTAACGTACCGTCTAAGTCAAATAAAATTACCTGATATTTTTTCATAATCATACTCCTTCATTACAGTCGGTTTTGCTTCTGTACATATTATCATATTTTTGATAAAAAACAAAGGATATGCCAAAAGTTAACTTCGCAAAAAAACACCGACAAAAAAATGACGGTGTTTATTTGTTTGCAGAATTCTACAATAGTGGCTGCTTGTCCGTTCTCAGCTTCCCAAAAATATAATGGTCGGTAAAAACCTTAATAACCAAACCTTTTCTAATTTTCCCCTCTAAGGTAAAGCCTAGCTTTTCTGCCAATTTTTTTGAAGGCGTATTTTCTGCAAAACAGCGCAAAACGATACGTTGCAGACCTAGCTGGTTAAAAGCGTAATCTGTAACAGCCTTTGATGCCTCATAGGCTATGCCTTGTCCCCAGTATTGACGGTTGACACGATAGCCTATTTCTGCTTGCCTGCCCATTAAGAAGTCGTACAAAATAACCTCGCCTATAGCCTTGCCCTTCATATCTATAATGAATCGCAGCTCTGACCTTTTCTTGTATTCGGATAAAACATTTTCCACATAGCTTTTGGATTCGTCCTCAAATTCAAGGTAGTTTGTCCCTGTTTCGGGGTCATAGTAGCCCCAGTATTTTTTCATTTCAAAGTCGTTTATCATATCGTTTAGGTCCCTTAAGTCTTTTGCCTTAATCTGCCTAAGTGTCAACCGTTCAGTTTTAATAATAGGAAATTTCTCAAAGCATTTCATTTATAGCACCCCGCATATTTTGTTAGCAGCATTTCGGGCTTGTAAGCCATTTTGGAGCGCCTTAGCCCTTCTATGCCCAAATCCTCCTCACGGTTAATGTACATACATTCTTTTCCTGCGTAGCCTGCAAAATCACGGTTAATAGCTTGATATATACCGTTTCTTGCTGCGTCAGCTTTTTCGGCAATTACGTCAAAAAGCTCATCATAGGTACGGGCGCCGTAGGTATATCCACATACCTCTCCGTCAATTTTTACAATACCGCCTTTCAACCCCAGCTCCTCAAAATTATCAAGGGCAGAACGTATAATAGCATTTTCTGTTTCAAGGGATTCGCTGTCCTCATTTTTATCATAGTTGTCCTCGAACCACTTTTTATGATAATTCCATACTTCTTCAATATTTTTTGAGGTAATTACCTCAAAGCTGTATCTTTCTCCGTATTTGTTAAGGAATAGGTTGAGGTTATTTCGCCGTTTTTTTAGGTCGGAGCCTTCTAGTGTTATAAGGCGTTGGGAGAGGTATACATACTCTGCCCAGTCTCTGTCTGTTGTAAAGCTGAATTTATCTGGTGCTACAGCTTCGATTTCTTCGCGCATTACTTCTGTTATGCCCCAAAACATAAAGGTTTTGTTATTTGCCTTGGCGTCCTCCTCAATACGAGCTATTGCCTTTTTTAAATCGCCCTTTCCTATGGGCATGAAGTAGTGATATGCCCCTGGGGTAGATTTTGTGGTTTGCCTAATGAATAAAAAATCGTCCATGAAAACTTGGGTGCCATATTTTTTTCTTAAGCAGAACAGGTTTGTAAATGTAAGCTCGCATGTTTTGTAGTTTGTGTTGTATACGAAGCTTTCAAATTGTTTTTTATGTGATATGGTTATTTCTTGAAAATTCACTTATTTGCGTCCTTCTTTCGTACAGTTTGAATTAGTCTTGGGGGGAGCTGCACTCCCCCAACCCCCCTAGCCTTAGCCCTC
>CAYWBF010000476.1:0-2084 GCA_964456085.1 uncultured Eubacteriales bacterium | reverse complement strand
GAGAAAACGAGGAGGATTTTAAGGAAACACTGGACGTAGTTAAAAAAGTTGGATTTAACGGAGCCTTTACCTTTTTATATTCCAAGCGCACTGGAACAAAAGCCGCTCTCCTTGATGAGCAAGTACCCGAGGACGTAGCTAAGGGACGGTTTCAAATTTTAGTGGACACCTTAAACGAAATCCTTCTTGAGCACAACAAAGCATTAATCGGACAAACCCTAGAGGTTCTCGTAGACGGAAAAAGCGAAGGTGGAACCATTTCGGGAAGAACAGAGGGGAACTCTATTGTTCACTTTAACGGCGGCAAGGAGTTAATAGGAAAAATCGTTAGGGTAAAAATAACAGAATGTAAAACATTTTATTTAACTGGAAAGTTATGGGAAGTGTAGATTTTTAACTAACCCATATCACTGGGGGAAAATATGTCAAAGCTATCTCCAATGATGGAGCAATATTTTGAAATAAAGAATAAATATAGAAATTGCTTGGTTTTTTTTCGTTTGGGGGATTTTTACGAGCTTTTCTATGACGATGCTTATATCGCATCAAACGCTCTTGAGCTAACCCTTACTGGGCGAGACTGCGGTCAGGAGGAGCGTGCACCTATGTGCGGCGTGCCATATCATGCTGCAGAAGGCTACATATCCAAGCTGGTTAAGCTGGGGCATAAGGTGGCTGTTTGTGAGCAAATGGAGGAGCCGCAGAAAGGCAAGAAGATAGTAAACCGTGATGTTGTAAGGGTAATTACCCCAGGTACACTAATGGACCAAAGCTCCCTTGAAGAAGGAAAGAACAACTACATTATGTGTATTTACAAAGCAAAGGACGGGGTTGGCATCTCTGTCTGTGACGTATCTACCGGGGAATTTCTTACTAGTCAAGGAGAGTTGAAAATAGCTGATGAGGTGGCAAAATTTCAGCCCTCTGAGATAATTTGCAACGTAAGCCTCTCAGAGCTATCAACCAGCGTCCCTCCAACAAAATATTTAGAGTTTGCCTTCCACTATAGCAACGCTTACAGTCTTCTACTAAGACATTTCGGTATAAACAACCTTAATTGCTTCGGCTTGGAGCAAAGACAGCTATCTGTAAGCGCCTGCGGTGCATTGCTGGAGTATTTATATGAAACCCAAAAAAATTCCTTGAACCACATTACCAATATACGCAGCTATTCAAAGGAAAAATACATGCTCCTAGACGCTTCCTCAAGAAGAAATCTGGAGCTTACGGAAACAATACGAGAAAAATGCAAAAAAGGGTCGCTGCTTTTTGTCATTGACAATACAAAAACAGCAATGGGGGCAAGAACCATAAGGAAATGGCTGGATCAGCCGCTAATTTCACCTGATGACATTAATAAAAGACTGGACATGGTTGAGGCGCTTAAGGACAACTATAATATTAGAAGCGAATCTGAGGAGCTTCTTAACACAATTTTTGACATAGAGCGTATTGTAGGAAAAATAATTTACGAAACGGTAAATCCTAGAGATTTAATCGCTCTCAAAAAATCCTTACAGCCCTTACCACAACTTAAAAGTATTTTGAAGCAAATAAAATGCCCTCTAGCTGTAGAAATGTACGGAGCGTTAGATGATTTACAGGATATTTTCTGGATTATTGACGACGGAATAGATGAGGAGCCTCCTATAAATGTTCGAGAGGGGGGCATTATTAAGGACGGGTACAGCCAGCAGCTTGACAAATACCGTGAAGCAAAAAACAACGGCACTACATGGCTAATTGAGCTGGAGACAAAGGAAAGAGAAAAAACAGGGATAAAAGGGCTTAAGGTTAAATACAACAAGGTTTTCGGCTACTGCTTTGAAGTTACCAACTCCAATAGAAATCTTGTACCCGAGGGATATATTCGTCGGCAAACACTTTCAAACTGCGAGAGGTACACCACCGAAGCACTGAAAGAGATTGAGGACGCCATTTTGGGGGCGGAGGATAAAATAAATTCTCTTGAATATGAATTATTTACCACCATTCGTAAAAGAATAGCTACGGAGATTACAAGAATACAGCTAACTGCCTCTGTTATTGCTGTTTTTGATGCTATATGCTCTCTTGCCCGTGCT
>CAYWBF010000475.1:0-2088 GCA_964456085.1 uncultured Eubacteriales bacterium | reverse complement strand
CGACATAATTATTGCGAAAAAGACTATGGAGCACCCAACCAGTGCTTTAAAAGAAAGCACCTCCTTATAAAATATAAAGGAAGCAATTGCTCCAAAAACAGCCTCAGAGGCAAAAATAATAGATGCGTTTGTAGGCTTTGTGAACCGCTGTCCTATGTTTTGAAGCATAAAAGCAACACAGGTGCAAAAAATCGCCAAGTAAGTAATTTGTAGCCCAGCCTCAAAAGCAACCGGCTTAATATCTCCCTGCACCACCCCAATTACACCAGTGGATACAGCAGAAGCTAAAAAGGTAAAGGTAATCATTACAACAGTCAAAATAGTAGGCTCGCTTTTTTTCACATAATAGTCAATGGACATAATCTGCATTGCAAAAAACACGGCGCCAAGGGCAACAACAAGCACCCCAAAGGAAATGGTCAGCCGCTCTGTAACTGAAATCAGCGAAACCCCCACTACCGTTAGGACGGCGCTGACTATAGACACCATATCCACAGGTATTTTATAAACAATGCGGTTAAAAAACGGCACCATTACCACATATGTAGCAGTCACAAAAGCGCAAACCGAGGGAGTGGAATACTCCAGCCCATAGGTTTGTGCCACGAAACCTAGAAAAAGAAAAAGCCCCATCACGCTTCCTTGAATAATATGCGTCTTTGTTATTGTCTTCATTTTTTTGAAAAACACAGCGTTCAAAATTATGGAGGCAATAAAAAATCTATAAGCCATTAGCTGAATGGGTGTCACCCCGGCATCAAGGACAAGCTTGTTGGTAACAAAGCTTGAGCCCCAGATAACCGAGGCGATTATTAGTAATAGCGAAGCCTTAGTTTGTGTCATTTTTAATCACTCTGCGTAAAAAATCCAATGCAAATACGGTAGCCCTAACCCGGATTTTCTCTCTATCTCCTTTAAAATTAAGCTTTTTTGTTAAACATTTGCCTTTCATATAGATGGAAATGTACACAAGCCCCACAGGTTTTTCGGCAGTTCCACCTCCCGGGCCTGCAATGCCCGTAGTGGCAAGCCCAACATGGCTGCCGGCGGACTTAGCTATACCCTCAGCCATTTCCTGTGCCGTTTCCTCGCTAACTGCTCCAAAGGAGTCAAGTGTTTCCTGCTTAACCGAAAGTCTGCTAACCTTTGCCTGATTAGAGTATGTCACCGCTCCCTCTAAAAAGACAGTGGAAACATCTGGAACTGAAACTACTCTTGCCGCTATCATTCCCCCCGTGCAGGATTCTGCTACAGCCAGTGTCAGTCCCTTATCCTTTAAAAGCTCTACTACAACCTGCTCCAAGGTTTCCTTATCCTCGCCGAATATATGCTCTCCGAACCGTTTATACATCTCCTCAACGGTAGGCTGCATAATGGCACAAGCTTCCTCCTCCGAAGGAGCCTTCGCCGTAACCCGAAGCCTAACCTGAGAATCACCGGCATATGGTGCTATGGTAGGATTGGACTGAGTAGCGATTAAGTCGCTTACCACGGTTTCCATATGTGATTCCCCTATGCCGCACATGTTAATGGTTCTGGAAAAAAACACCTCACCGCTTTTCTCTCGCAAAATAGGCTTAACCTCATCTTCAAACATAGGAATAAGCTCCTTTGGAGGGCCGGGAAGGTTAAATAACATTTTTCCATCTTTTTCGATTAAGCAGCCGGGAGCTGTTCCATGGTTATTTTTGAGTATTATTCCTCCAACTGGGAAGTAGGCCTGCTTTCTGTTGTTTTCCGTCATAACAAAGCTATTTCGTTTAAAATACCCCTCCAGAAGCTCCATAGACGTCTTGTCCTCTACAAGCTCCAAATTAAAATATCTTGCAGAGGTTTCTTTTGTTAGGTCATCTGCCGTAGGCCCAAGTCCACCGGAGGTAATTATAATATCCGCTCTGCCAAAGGCTATTTCAAAAGCCGAAAGAAGCCTTTCAGAGTTGTCCCCAACAACTGTTTGGAAATAAACCCCTATTCCAAGGGCGGCAAGCTCTTTAGACAAATATTGTGCATTGGTATTAACAATATCCCCCAGCAAAAGCTCCGTCCCTACACAAATTATTTATGCATTCATACGTTCAAGCCATCCTA
>CAYWBF010000474.1:0-2089 GCA_964456085.1 uncultured Eubacteriales bacterium | reverse complement strand
ATAGGAACCCTAGAAGCAAAAATAGCCCGGGCTACCTCTTCCTCGTTAAAAGCCCAAAGCTCCTCGATACTTCCGCCACCACGACCTACAATTATGGTGTCCACATCAATAATGGTGTTAGCAAGCATTATTTTCCTGGCAATATCGCCCGAAGCCGCCTCCCCTTGAACAAGAGAAGGAATAACAACGAGCTCCACAGCCTTATTTCTCCGACGTATCACCCGAAGAATATCGTGGATAGCAGCCCCGGTAATAGAGGTTATAATAGCTATACGTTTAGGCAGCATTGGAATGGGTTTTTTGTGACGCTCTAAAAAAAGGCCCTCTTGTGCAAGCCTTTCTGTAAGCTGCTTAAACCTGTAATACAACGCCCCTACTCCCAGTGGCTCCATTGTTTCGGCATAAAGCTGGTATTGCCCGGATTTCTCATAGAGAGAAATTCTCCCGAACACAATAACCTTCATGCCGTTTTCCGGCTCAAAGGCAAGGCTTTGGGCGCTGCCTTTAAACATAACACAAGCAACAGAAGCGTTGGTGTCCTTTAAGGTAAAGTAAAGGTGCATGGAGGAGTGTAGCTTAAAGTTGGAGATTTCTCCCTCTATATAAATACCGTCAAGGAGAATATCCTCCTCCAAAAGCCCTTTTATATAGCTGTTTACCTCAGAAACAGTAAATATTTTCCTGTTTGAGTTCATTACTGCACAGCCTTACCTTTTATAATGGCTCCCAGAACCCCGTTTACAAAGGAGTAGCTTTCATCTGTGCCAAACTCCTTACAAAGCTCCACCGCCTCGTTTACAGCAACGCTCTCGGGAATACTCTGGTTATAAAAAATTTCGTATACAGCCAGCCTCATAATGCTTAAATCAATCTTAGCAATTCTATCAAAGGCCCACCCTAAGGAATGCTCTGAAATACGTCTGTCTATATCCTCTAAATTATCCATGGTGCCTAAAAATTCTGTGGTAACAAATTCCTTTTCATTCCCAAGCTCTGTAGGCAGCTCATCAAAATAAAGCTGTAAAAGCTCCTTAAAATCCTCATCGCTATGAAAGACAGCCTGATATATAAGTATAAAGACATGTCTACGCGCATCTCTACGGGTCATTAATTAACCGGCCTTTCTTTATAAATTATAAAAGCTGCTCATCAGAGCTGGTATCCCTAGCTTTTTCTTTTTCTACCTGTACACCAGTAACGTTAATATTAATTTCAGTGGCATTAAGCCCTGTCATAGTTTCTATGGCAGTCTTAATACGCTTTTGAACCTCAACGGACACGTCCTGTATTTTATATCCGAATTTAACGCATAGGTTAATGCTTATGGAAACCTCGCCACCGTTAACAACAACCTTTACGCCCTTAGATAAATTCTTCTTGCCCAAAATCTCAGCAATGTCACCGGTAATATTGCCTACCATGTAAGCAACTCCTTCGATTTCCAAGGCGGCTGTTCCGGCAATAACGGCTATTACCTCGTCAGCTATATTAACATGCCCAATAGTATCACCGGCAGTTTTTATCTCTGTAGTCATTTTAAAACCTCCTTTTGCTTTTCATCATTATATCAGATTTTTAACGGTTTGCAATTATTTATGATTTATTCGGTAAAAAAGTTTGAATCCAATGGGGTTTGGCCTTCTTTGACCTTCATAAGATATATGGTTGCGTATAAAAACGTTAATATTTGGATAAAATTATAAAGCTATAGCCAGATATTGTAGGCTTTGGCTTATTTTAACGCAAGGTAGAAAAGCAAAAAGCACAAATCCTAAGATATATTACATAAATATTAACCATTGTTAATTTTTAATTACAACTTTGTAGAATTATGCCGGAATTTGCTTACGAAAATTTAATATAAATTTATTATTCATTTAAAAATTATGTTATAATTAGTACCATAGCTCAGAAGAAAGGACGGTAATATGGATAAAAAGTTGAAAAAGGTTCGCAAGCAAAGCAAATACTTCACGCTTATGCTTATACCCGATTCTGCTGAAAGAACCAAAAGTATTAAAATATCCAGTTCAACAATATATCTAATTATGCTGTGTTCATTAATATTACTTCTTATAACAGCAGTCTC
>CAYWBF010000473.1:0-2094 GCA_964456085.1 uncultured Eubacteriales bacterium | reverse complement strand
GAACTGATGTCTAAGCCCTGGGCAAAAAAAGCTGCACGCATTGCTATAGCCATAGGTCAGGACGCAAACCAAGAGGTTTTGTCCGAATTTATAGGTAACGTAGAAATTAAACCGCTTTTGGCAAACAATGCAAAATCCCTTGTTAATTATATAAAATGGGTTTCTACCCAGGTTATTAAGTCCGTAAGCGCTCCCAGCTCTCAAACCAGCCAGGGGGTTACGGGCAACACAAATATTTCCATACCTGTTCAGCCAGCCGATGACTTTAATGATGTAGAAGAAGTTTGGTAAAGAAGTGTGGTGAAAAAGGTGGATATATTGAAGGGAAGCAAATTTTTTAGCTTTGGGGTCTCGGTTGTGGGTGCTTCTCATAAAAGAAGCCAAAAACCCAACCAAGATTCCTTTTGCTTTTTTAGCGGCAATGATTTTGCCGTGGCCACTGTTTGTGATGGCCATGGCGGCGAAAAATTTATTAGATCTGACATCGGCTCACGGCTTGCGGCTAAAGAAGTAACCTCTCTTATGGAGGAATTTTGCCAAAGCAACCCAACCCTTCCTAAAAGCAACTCAAAACTTGAGGAAAGGCTGCATAGGCTTAAGAAGAATATTCTATATTATTGGGGGGAAGCCGTGCAGAAGTACAACAGCGAAAACCCCATTACGGAAGCGGAGTTTGCACAAATATCAAACGAGAGCCAACGTAATCTCGTTAAAAATAAGAATATGCTTGCATACGGCACAACACTTATCACCGTGGCGGTCACAAAGGAATATACACTATGCTTACAGCTTGGTGACGGAGATATTACTCTGCTTTATGGGGAGGAAGGGGCTGCTCCTCTCTCTGCTATGGAAGAGGACGGTCGGCTTATTGCTAACGAAACAACCTCACTTTGCACCGATAATGCCATAAATGATTTTCGGGTAAAAATAATAAATCCGCCACTGCCTGAGCTTGTAGTCATTTCCTCTGACGGTGTATCTAACTCCTTTAATACAAAGGAGGATTTTTTAGGCCTAGCCACGGATATATCCGTCTCCTTGAGCAAAAACGGAGTGGAGGGAACCAAAAGCTTGCTGCAAGAGGGGTTAGAGCGTCTAACTGCTACAGGCAGCGGCGATGATGTAACAATTGCTGTTTTATGGAGTGACTTTCAGTGAATACAGGATTTATAAAAGTGCTTTCAAACATAAAAAACAGCTTTTCGGAGGAAGTTTTCAAAAACCCCAAAAAGCTTAACAGCATTTTGCTGGACTTTGCACCGGAGATGAAGAGAGAGCGGATAATTTTAATAAATTTGCTTGAAGCCGATGGCTATGCTGAGATTAAAGGCTCGGGCGGTGCGTTTGATTTGGTTTGTGTAAGGCTTTTAAAAATCCTGGAGGACGATTATGGTATTCAGAGGGATTCGGCTGCCTTTGCTATAAACGCATTAACCAAGCTTTTACTGGATAAGCCATTCAAGGTAAAGGAAGCGCTGGCAAGCCAGACGGACAAAAAGCCCACAAGCCTGTCACAGCTTATTAAAGAGGATGAAAAAAACGAAAAGGGCGATAAGGGCGATATTTTTCAGCTATTGGGCAAGCGGGTGACCACGCTTTTGGGCTTTCAAAAGCCGCCTGCGCCTGCTCCAAGTGAGTCAGCATTTGTTCCTCCCCCCTTAGTAACGGTTGACAGTAGTGCTAATCCTCTGCCTATTGCCGGAGGGGGTACAATTAAGGTTAAGAGAAATTTTCTTGCGGCAGGCAGCTTTCACACAGTTGTGCTGAAAAGTGACGGCACTGTTTTTGCTACAGGTAATAACAGTAGTGGTCAATGCGACGTTTCCGGCTGGAGGGACATTGTAGCTGTGTATGCCCGTTACGACAGAACATTGGGCATACGAAAGGACGGCAGGGTGGTTGCTTGCGGCAATAATACCTACGGTCAGTGCAATGTCAGTGGCTTTCGTGAAGTGGTTCATGTGGAAATTGGCTTTTATCATACGTTGGCGCTTAAGAAGGACGGTACTGTTGTTGCTTGCGGCAGAAATAATTTCCGGCAGTGTGATGTGTCACATTGGACAGATATTGTTAGTATCGCTGTAGGATACT
>CAYWBF010000472.1:0-2097 GCA_964456085.1 uncultured Eubacteriales bacterium | reverse complement strand
CGGCAAAAAAAGGTTTTCTCCCCCAATGCCCCCTCTTTCCAAAAAAGCCGGATAAAGGGCGTGGATTGGGTATAGGTTTATAATTATAGAAGGGATTGAATTTATGGAAAAAAGAAAAGGGATTTTAGTGTTACTTGCTAGTATATTTGTTATGATTATTGCAGCTGTGGTGATAATCTTACTTAGCGGTTATAAGATATATGTTAAGAAGCCTTATACTAAAGTAATTGAGACTGGGTTAGCACTTACTGATAGGGAATCATATCAGAAGGATTTTGAGTTTCTTTATACTGAGATTCGAGATAGTTATGTTAATCTTGCTTATAAGGAGGATTTGTTTGGGTTTGATTGGAGTGAGTTGTACAAGGAGTATTCGGAAAAGTTGGGTGCTGTAAAAAGTGAAGTGGATTTTTACAAGCTGTGTAGGGAGTTTATTACTGAATTGAAGGATGGTCATTTGTTTTTTAGTTTTTATGATAGGGATATTGCTAATAAGGTGTTGCCTTACATAGATGAAGCTGTTTATGCGCTTAATATACGGTTGATTGAAAACAAGCCGTTTATTTTCTTTTCGTGATTAGGAAAGGATTTTGTTGGCTGCGAGGTTTTAACTATTAATGGTGTGCCGTTTATGGATATTTTAGATGCTATGATAGCTTATCACTACGAGGGTGCTTGTGACGATGATGGGGCGAGAAGTCGAATTTTAATTAATGGCAAGTTTTATAATTATTTTTCTTATTTTTATGATGTACCGCCACAAGTTTTGGTTTATGAGTTAATGGACGGGAATGGAAATATTTATACAAAGGCAATTGATATGGAAAATATACAGTTGGTTGAAGCTGAAAAGTCAACGATTAATTTTGGGTTTCATGAAACAGAAGCAATTTCCTATAAAGTGCTTGATGAGGTGGGGTATGTTGTTATACCTTCCTTTGATAGTGGATATTCAAATGTGGAGAAGGATTTTGATAGTGCTGTCAAGGCACTGAAGGAAGCACAAGTTAAGGGTGTGGTGCTTGATGTCCGTTATAATGGGGGCGGCGACCAAAGCTTCCGAAAAATATTAGGATATTTGACTGATGAAGAGATAAACATTGGTAGCTTCCGGTACAGAGAATCCAGTCGATTTAGGGAGTTATGTGGTTTGCGACCATTGACTGACTACATACGGAGTTCGCCTAACGATGATTTGACAAAGGAGAATGGATATACCAGATGGTGGTCTTGGAATATAAAGCCTGGGAAGGAGCAATTTTTGACTACAGTTCCTGTGGTTGTTTTAAGTAATGAGACAATTTTTAGTTCTGCTGGTGATTTTGTAGATACTTGTTTGGAGTATAAGTTGGCGACGGTGGTTGGAAGCTCAGTGCCTTTAAGTGGGTTTGGATTGTCTACACCAATTGTTACCCCAAGCGGAAAATATGTAATTCATATAGGCTTTCAAGAAAATGTGGATTCTGAAGGGCAGCCTATGGAAAATGTTATTAAGGAGCCTCATGTATATGTTGAGCAGAGCTTAGAGGATTTTTATAGTGGTGTTGATACGGTTTTGCAAACGGGGATTAAAATTGTTCTGGAATAATTAAAAAAACTATTGACTCTCCCCTTAGGGAAGCATTTATCATAAATTTATTCCGGGAGAAGGAGTGAGGAAATGTACAGAATAGGGCAGTTTTCAAAGATAACCAAAACAACAATTAAGGCGCTTAGGTATTATGACGAGGTTGGTTTGCTTGCGCCTGCGTTTGTTGACAAGGATAACGGCTACCGTTATTACACTAGCGCACAGCTTGTTCGGCTGCATAACATAATCAGCCTGCGCCAGATGGGTTTTTCTATCGAGCAAATTTTGTCTATTATTGACGGCCGAAATGTAGATGAGATTATAGAGCAAAGAAAAACCGAGCTTATGCATCAGCTAGAGGAATCTACCCAGCAGCTCTCCCGGCTTAACCATTTTATTTTAGAACAGAAAGAGGGCAAAGGTATGAGTTATCAAGCAATTATTAAGGAAATCCCCGAATGTATCGTTTATTACAAAAGAATGGTAGTGCCTTCCTATGATACATTCTTTCAGCTTATTCCAGAGAT
>CAYWBF010000471.1:0-2106 GCA_964456085.1 uncultured Eubacteriales bacterium | reverse complement strand
GACTTGGAATTTATTTAAATTATATGTTTTTAAATTAAAAGCTTTTTGAGTTTAAAATTTCCAATGTCTTAAAAATATTAAATAAAGGAGCAAAGAAGATGAAAAAAACCAAACGTATTTTAGCACTCTTACTTGCGGTATCCATGTTAGCCACAGCTTGTACTAAAAAAGACGATACCTCAAAGACTACTCCGGAACCAACTCCTGCAGTACAACCTGCACCCTCTGCCCCAGCTGCACCTGCAGCTACTGCCGAAGCAAACAAGGAGGCACCAGCTGATACCTACACTTCTCTTGATGACTTTGTTCTTTATGACGCGAACAACGTTTTAACTCGTACAGGACGTGATGCAATTGGTGAAAATGGCGTCGTTGCATCTGGTAAGTATGAAGCTTCAAAAATAGGCAAGCAAATACTAGAGCAAGGCGGAAACGCAATTGATGCTGCTGTTGCTGTAGGCTTTGCACTTGGCCTTACTGAGCCAAACTCCTCTGGTCTAGGCGGCGGTGGATTTATGACACTTAGAGATGGAAAAACAGGGGAAGTTACATTTATTGATTTTCGTGAACGTGCCCCAAAAGCCGCTTCTCCAGATATGTGGCAAACATATGAGGACAAGGACGGCAAAACTGTTGTTATTGGCAACCAAAAGCAAGATGGCGGAAAGTCTGTTGGTGTACCGGGAGATGTAGCAGGGTTGCTTTATGCTCTTGAAAAATATGGAACAATGACAAGAGAACAAGTTCTTACTCCTACTATTGACCTTGCTTTAAAGGGAGTTACTGTTTCACCTACATTTGCCGGTGACATAAAAAACAACTATGATAAGCTTATGCTTTACTCAGAAGCTGGTGATATTTTCTTGAAAGAAGAAAATGGAATGAAATTTCCTTATGAAGTTGGAGAAATTTTCAAAAACCCAGATTTTGCTAAAACCCTTAAGCTTATTGTAGAAAAAGGCCAAGATGTTTTTTATAAGGGAGAAATTGCAGAAGCAATAGTTGCTAATGTTAATAAGTACGGCGGCGTATTTACTATGCAGGACATGGCTGACTACACAGTTGAAATATTAGAGCCTGTTAGAGGTACATACAGAGGTTATCAAATTATTTCTTCCCCACCTCCATCTTCCGGCGGTGCTATTATTGTAGAAATACTTAATATTTTAGAAAACTTTGATTTACCAAGCATGAAAGATAACTCTGCCGAAGAGCTTCACCTTTTCTCCGAGGCTTTCAAGCTTGCTTATGCAGACCGTGGACAGTACATGGGAGATACAAAGTTTGTTGATGTTCCGCTTAATGGGTTAACCAATAAGGAATATGCTAAAAAGCTTGCTGCTAAAATTGACACAAAGACCTCCTTGGAAAATGTTAAACCTGATGACCCATGGAAGTTTGAGCATGAGGATACCACCCATTATTCTGTAGCTGACAAGGATGGCAATATAGTTTCAGTTACTAAAACAGTTAACTATATTTTTGGTTCTAAGGTTGCAGTTCCCGGATATGGTTTTGTTATGAATGATGAAATGGATGACTTTGCTATTGGTGCCGGCAAGCCTAACTCAATCGCAGGTGGAAAAACTCCATTATCTTCAATGTCACCTACTATTGTTCTTACTCCAGATGGCAAACCTTTTGCTGTTTTAGGTTCACCTGGTGCAACTACTATTATTTCTACTGTAGCCCAAGTTATTTCTAATTTAGTTGACCATGATATGGCTATGCAGGAAGCTATTGATGCTCCTAGAATTAAAGGTTTTAACAATAACACTATTGATGTTGAAACAAGACTTGATAAGGCTGTTATTGATGAACTAACTGCTCTTGGACATAAGGTAAACCCAACATCTGAATGGGATAGGTCTTATGGCTCTGTAAATGCTGTTCATTACAATAAAGAAGGAAAACTTGAAGGCGGTGCAGATCCTCGTCGTGATTGTAAGGCGTTGGCGCATTAATTCTATAGAGTATACAAAAAAGGGGCTGTAGCAAAACCCCCAAAAACAAAAAAAGCAGAGCTGTTGACAATAAAATGTCAAAAAAGCTCTGCTTTTTTGTGTTTTTTTCATGCCAAAGCGGTAAAAAGTAAACAAAGAAGGG
>CAYWBF010000470.1:0-2107 GCA_964456085.1 uncultured Eubacteriales bacterium | reverse complement strand
AGCCGATTCCGCAAAGGTTGCTGAAACTGGCTGAAGTTCGATGGTAATCAGATAAAATTATGTTTCTTTGCGGTAAAATTGCTAACGATAAGCTCACCGGACCGGCGCTGTTTGCCGGGTCCGAGTGAAGCGTTTGGTTAGGTATTTATTGTTCTTGTTTGAATAAATTAGAATGCTTTGAATCGAGTAAAATATGTATATTGTAGCTACCATTTCGTAAATAGTTTTTACCTGAAAGTATGTATTTCTCGTATTCCTCTGGGTCAAATTCTTTAAACATTGATATCTGAAAATCTTTATTCTCAAAATCTATATGGAAAAAATTCCCTATAAATGATCTTATGTTATTATGAGAATATGAGCATAAATGGTTATAAATTGATCTGTATTCTTGTGCCATTCCGGCCTTTTCAAATTTCTGAAATTGATTTATTGGGTGGAAACCGGCTTCGTTTAATGAAGATAGCTTTGATTGATGATCAGAAATTTGCGATTCAACAGTTCCTCTTATATTTACAAAATCACTTAAATATTCATTTTCTCCGCTTACTGCCTCCGTAAATAATTTCAGCCATTCTTTATGGTAATTGCTTCCATATAGTTTCCATAATTTCTGTCTTCAGCAAGGTTTTTGAATTCGACAAACGCTTCAAGAAGACTTCTAAAAACTAATGGGATAGCGATATTCTTTTGATTTTCAATAAGGAATATTAAGGAATCAGAATATTCGATTAAACAACAATATAAAGCTATCAAATTTCTATGCCATGGATGTCTTTGATCGAATCGCAAATGAGAAGAATAAGTTATGGCATTAAGCAATTCTTGTTTGTATTGGTTTATCATTTTTTACCTAACAAGTAATTAACCGGCCAGCCACAGTGCTTTATTATTGCGACGCTTTGTCTTCTGGTCCGGTTGAATGATTGGTTGTGAAAATTATTGTTTTTAATTGCTGTTTGCTTTTATTGCTTTTGTTTTATGCAGTTGCCTTTTCTGCTTTGAATTTGCTTTTATTAGGCCGTAGGCCTTGAATTCACAACGTGGAATTTAGCGGACCCGCGCTGTTTGCGGGGTCCGCTGAAATGATTTGTTGTGAAAATATTACTTTAAATATTTTTTGCCTTTGTTTTTAATGCAGTTGATGATTCCTGGTTATGTGTTTGGCCTTTTGACTCGCACATTGGATCCATCATTGACGACCCAACCTACTGTGCCATCGGCGGTCTTCAATTGAATAGCCATGTAGTCCTTTCCATACGTGACCCTTAGGACGGTGACTGCATCGCCTAGCCTGAGTCTGCGGATTGCAGATGAATGCATTTGTTCATATGCGGCCGAATCAGGATCACTGTACATCGCTATAGGCCCTTCTATGACCACCCGTAGTTGTCGGTCCTTGTGGATATCATGAATCCAGATACCTGCAACCAAGCCAAGCGAAAGAAGAAAGAAGGCAAGTAATGTGATGCGAGTTTTCGACAATTCTTGAGAGACCTCCACCATATAACGTGGTTGTGAAAATATTTCTTATTTGTCTTTCGCTTATGTTTATAAATGCAGTTAATGCTGTTGCTTTTGTCTTGATGCAGTTTGCTTTTATTGTTTTTCAAGCCGAAGGCTTTCCATTCACAACGTAGAGTTCTGCGGAACCCGCGCTTTTTGCGGGTTCCGCAGAAACGTTTTGTTGGCTAAATTATTTATAAATAATTTGCAGTTTGGTGATACTGTCCCAAAATGATGCAATTGCTATAATAACGCCAATGATAATTATGGCAGATGAAATAACATATCGATTTAAGAACCTATTTCTTATTAAACTTAAAAGATTACCGCCATGTTCATTTAAATAGAGTTGATGTGACGTTGATATACCTACTTTCATTTCTTCAAGTTGTAATTCAATAGAATTGTCCAAAGACATGAATGGTTCCAACATTTTTTTGTTTTGTAAGCCCGAAACAATATGACTAATATTTTCAGAAAATATCCCCTCAATTTCTCTTTTCCTGTTTTCTAAAACAGAGATGCATTTCTTTTCTATTTCTGATAACCATCGAACTACAGCCAGTTTCAGCAACCTTTGCGGAATCGGCTCGGTTCGCAG
>CAYWBF010000469.1:0-2109 GCA_964456085.1 uncultured Eubacteriales bacterium | reverse complement strand
GAAAAGGAAATTGATAACTCTGCCTATGATTTTGAAAACGGCAGGTTTCTTGCCAAGAAGCTACTAAAACTTGAGTCACCACCCACAGCTGTTTTTTCTATAAACGATATGACAGCATTAGGTATTATACGGGAGCTTACTGAAAACGGCTTGAAGGTTCCGGAGGATATTTCTGTAATCGGCTTTGACGATATTGAGCTTGCGGAGTTTTCTAATCCTCCCCTTACTACAATAAAACAGCCAGCTTACGAAATAGGAAGAATCACAGCCAAAATTTTAATAGACGAAATAAGCGGAAAGAAAAGTGAGCTTTCGCAGATTAATTTGCGTCCTTCTATAGTTGAAAGAAGTACGGTTGCCGCACTATATTAATAAGGAAGATTTTTTCACGGGAGCAAAAAAGCAAAAAAATAGGGTTGATTGAAGTATGGTGCTTCAATCAACCCTATTTTTTATTTTCTTATGCAGTGTGTAATATGGCAGGGCATTTGGTTTCATCTAAGAACCAAGCGCATTTAAGGCAATGCTTACAAGAGTTAATTTCAGAATCTCTTCCTTCTTTCACCTTAACTACCCACTCAGGATCTGTAAGCTGCGCCTTTCCTAGAGCAACAAAGTCACATAGATCGTTTTCGATTATATGCTTTGCTTGGCTTGGGTATTCTATTCTGTTTACGCACACCACAGGAATATTCACATGTGGCTTAATTTTAATGCCCAAATCCACTAAGAAGTTGTAGTGCTCATTTTTTTCGTAGCCCAAGTCATGTGGCTTTTTTTGTGTAAAGCCGAAGGATACGCTTAAAATATCCGCTCCGGCTTCCTCGAATTTTTTGGCATAGTCAATGCACTGGGATAGGCTTGGGTCGTTGCCCCCGAATCTTATACCTATTATAAAGTCTGGGCTTACTTTAGCTTTTATGGCCTTAATTATGTCTACTCCCAGCTTTGCCTTGTCTTGTCCGTACTCGTCAGTACGCTTATTTGTGATTGGGGATAAAAATTGGGAGATTAAGTATCCATGCGCCCCGTGCAGCTCTATTCCGTTAAAGCCAGCTTTTTCTGCACGAACAGCGGCGGCTACAAAGGCTTCCTTTACCTCATCGATTTCTTCTATAGTAATTTCCCTTGCAGTAAAGCCTTCTTCATTATAATCGGAGGGGGCTACTGGTAGGTCGGTTGATTCCTTTACAGTCTTTAGTCCGGCATGGTGAATTTGAGCTATTGATAAGGCGCCTTCTTTGTTTATTACCTGCGCAAGCTTTGACAACCCTTCTATAAAACTGTCATTCCAAATCCCTAACTGATTTTTGGAGAGACGCCCAAACTCAGAGACACATATGGCTTCCGTAAAAATTATTCCGTTCCCTGCCTTTGAAAGCCTTTCATAATGCTCCAGCTTCTCCTGATTTATGCAGTTTCCCGAAGGCTTTTGATAGCATACCATTGCAGGCACGGCAATTCTGTTTTTTACCTCTCTACCTTTTACAGTTGTAGATGAAAATAAATTTGGCATAGGTTCACTTCTTTCTTTATATGTATTGTTAAATTGAATATTATTCTATTAGGTAGTGTTCGTCAATAGTATAATTTTGTATTAAAAGAATTGTAGCAGATTAGTTTTTATATTTTTGTGGTAAACAAAGAAACGGCGGAAGTCCGCCGTTTCTTTGTTTGAGTTAGGGGTTATGGGTTATTAGTTAAGAAGCTGTAATACAGACTGTGGAGCTTGGTTTGCTTGGGCTAGCATAGATGTTGCAGCCTGCTGCAATACGTTAGACTTAGTTAAGTTCATCATTTCCTTAGCCATGTCTGTGTCACGGATACGAGATTCTGATGCGGATAGGTTTTCGGAAGATGTCTTTAGGTTGTTGATGGTGTACTCGATTCTGTTTTGTACTGCACCAAGGCTTGCACGCTCGTCAGTAATTTTTGTGATTGCGGATTCTACTTTAGTAATGAGATTTGAGATGTTAGCACCGGCTGTTGCTGGTGTAGCAGCTTCTGTTTTGATGCTTGAAGCTATTCCGTCAATACCAAGTGACTGAGAAGTAAGGTTTCCTATGCTAAACTTGATGCTTTGTCCACTGTTAGCGCCTACTTGTAGGC
>CAYWBF010000468.1:0-2149 GCA_964456085.1 uncultured Eubacteriales bacterium | reverse complement strand
AGCCAGAGCTATTTTAAATTTTGTACGCATTTGATAACTTCTTCCTTAAGCTGTTCAATACTTCCGTTGTTGTCTATAACAACATGGGCGTGATGTACAAGCTGTTGTGATGGGGTTTGATTTTCTATTCTCTTTTTAATTTCCTCAATGGATAGGCTGTCACGTTTGTTCACTCTTGAAATGCGCTGGCTTTCCTCTGTGGTTACAACCCACACGCTGTCTACAATCTTGTGAAGGTTTGCTTCTATTAAAAGTGGAGCGTCAATTACAATAAAGCTATATTTGCCCTCCTGTGACCGTGCTTCAGCTAGTCTAGCATAAATTTCCTCAAGAATATGCTTATGAACAATATACTCAAGTGCTCGTAGCTTCGCTTTGTCAGAGAACACAATGCTCCCAAGTGCTTTTCTGTCGATAGCGCCCTGCTCATCTACAATCTCCCCTCCAAAGGTATCAATAAGCTCACGTTGTACATCTGCTCTCCCGTTAACCTCTCTGGAAATTTGGTCACAGTCAATAATATATCCGCCTTGCTCCTTTAATATAGAAGAAACTGTGCTTTTACCGCTGCCTATGCTGCCGGTTAAGCCGATTAGCTTCATTTGTATCCGTCCTTATACAGGGATAACTTAAAATCCCCATGTCTATTTGGCCATAAACCAGTTTTCACCCACATGGAAATCTGTTTCCAGCCTTACCTGCATTTCTACGGCGTTTTCCATTTCTTCCTTGGCGACGGCCTTTATCTGCTCAAGCTCCTCTGTTTTAACATGGAACAATAGCTCATCGTGCACCTGCAAAATAAGCCTCGACATAAAGCCGCCCTCTCTTAGCCTATTGAAAACCTTTACCATAGCGATTTTTATAATATCTGCGGCGGTGCCTTGAATGGGCATATTCATAGCCACCCTTTCACCAAAGGAGCGCTGAATAAAATTATCAGACATTAGTTCCTTTATATAACGCCTTCTGTTAAACATTGTAACAGCATAGCCTAGCGACTTAGCGTTTTCAATGCTCATGTCAAGAAATTCCTTTATGCTTGGATATTTTTCAAAATATCCCTCTATATATTTCTTTGCTTGCTTCTGAGTTATACCTAAGTCTTGAGAAAGACTGTATGCGCTAATTCCGTATATTATTCCAAAATTAACAGCCTTGGCGTTGGAGCGCTGTTCCTTTGTTACCTGCTCTAAGGGCGTATTAAAAACCTGTGAGGCAGTCATCTGATGAATATCCGCACCCTTGTTAAAGCCCTCTATCATAGCGGCATCATTGGACAAATGCGCCAGCACACGCAGCTCAATCTGGCTGTAGTCACCATCCAAAAATACATACCCTTCCTCCGGCACAAAAACCTTCCTAAGCTCTCTGCCTATTTCCAGACGTATAGGAATATTTTGAAGGTTTGGCTCCGTTGAGCTTATGCGCCCTGTAGAAGCAATCATTTGGTTAAATGTTCCGTAAATTTTCTGAGTTTTATCGTCCAAAACCCCAAGCAGTCCATCAACGTATGTGCTCTTAAGCTTTGTGAAGGTTCTGTATTCGATTATTTTTTCAATTATCGGGTGCTTATCCTTAAGGCCTTCCAGCACGTCGTTTGCTGTGGAGTAGCCCTTGGTGGTTTTTTTGCTGCCGGGTAACCCAAGCTTTTCAAACAGTATTACACCTAGCTGCATGGGTGAGTTGATATTAAAGCTGCTATCCCCAGCCAGCTCATATATTCTGCATGTAACAAGAGATATTTTCTTATCCAGCATCTCACCGTACTTTATAAGCGCTTCCTTGTCTACCTTAATACCATCAAGCTGCATATGGCAAAGCACTTCTGCCAAGGGCAGTTCTATGCCGTAATACAGGTTGTGCTGACCGCTCTCTTGAATTTTCTGCCGCAAAATTTGCCCTGCCTTATATGAAACAGAGGTTATGCCAAAGGCATAAGCACCTATCTCTCCATCTTCTATGGGCTTGCCCTTTACAGCCTTTGGGGTTGCCGGATATGCCTGCTGTAAATATGACAGTGCAATACTACTATAGTCATAGCCTGCCGCCGAAGGCTCAAGAAGATACGCAGCAAGGCTTATATCAAAATCAATAGCTGTAATGTCAATACCCTTTTTAAGATAAAAAAACCGTTCCCCCTTAGAAT
>CAYWBF010000467.1:0-2207 GCA_964456085.1 uncultured Eubacteriales bacterium | reverse complement strand
GAAGATGAATTTGCAAAGTGGCTAGACAAAGCACTTAAAAAGTGAAATACCACCCCAAAGGGCGTGTAAATATATATAAAAGGAGAATATACTATGCGTTATGAAATTTTAGGTGAAAATCTTCCTGTTGTCTCAATACATCTTGATAAAGGTGAAAGCATATACACCCAATCCGGTGGCATGTCTTGGATGACAGAGGGTATTGAAATGAGCACCAATATGAAAGGCGGCTTAATGAAAGGCTTTGGGCGAATGCTAACAGGTGATTCTCTGTTTATGGCTACATACACCGCTGAAAAGCCCGGTCAAGAAATTGCAGTTGCTTCCGCTTTCCCCGGGTCAATTATTGCCCTTGAAGTTGGTGGCGGAAAGGAATATGTCTGCCAAAAGCAAGCCTTTCTTTGCGCCCAGCCAACGGTTGAGCTGTCCGTTGAAACCATAAAGGGTCTTACGGGAGGTTTTTTCGGTGGAGAGGGATTTTTGCTTCAACGCTTAAAAGGTAGCGGCATCGCATGGGTTGAAATAGACGGCAGTGTCATTGAACGGACACTTGCACCTGGTGAGAGGCTAAAGGTAGATACAGGTAATGTTGCAATTTACGAAAGCACAGTAAAATATAGCGTGGAAACCGTAAAGGGCTTTAAAAACATACTTTTTGGAGGAGAGGGCATGTTTTTAACCATACTTGAAGGCCCGGGTAAGGTTTGGTTACAGACAATTACACTTCCTGGTTTTGCCGGAAGACTTATTCCTTATATTCCGAGTAAGTCATAATAATAAGTATTAACCATAAACATTTGCTTCTATTTTACTCTTACCAAAAAAATAACTATTGCACAGGTGAAATTTGTTCAAACAAAACCCCCATGATTTCCACATCAGTCGGATATCATGGGGGTTTTTTATTGCCTAATATTCTTCTTTTGACTAAGCCTACTCAAATCCGCTACTCATTCTTAAGCGCATAAGGCGATATATTTTTAATCTGCCAAGAAATTAGCATAGACACTAAATAAGAAAATCCTGTAATTGCAACAACGCTGGCATATTTGAAATAAGTAAATCTATCTGGTCAGCTTTAGCCCCTATGATTTCCAACTGTCTTTTTGCCAACTCGTCATTTGACTTTATAAGCAAAATCTCTGAAACAGCTTTTATTGATGCGATTGGTTTTTTTATGTCATGGTTTAAGCAAGCAACCAGCTCTTTCTTGCTTTTATTGGCAAGTCGTTCATTTTCTTGTGCTTTCTTTAATTCATCACGCATAATATCAAAGCTTTCTGTAAATGAGCCGAATATATTATGCTCATCCATCTCCAGCCGAAAATCAAGATTTCCATTGGCTACATGCTTGGCTAAGGCTTGCAAGCGGTTAAAAGGTTTGAAAATCACACGATTTAAGTAAAAAATATACCCCAAGCAGAGTCCTACCACAAAAATAAGTAGTACAACAACAACTCCCAAAAGCTCATGCCGCTGCTGCTTCAAAAGGTCACTAAAATTATTATAAAATATAATCTTTCCAACAATTTCTCCATTTACAGCAACATCTACCATAATATCCCTATGGCGTATTCCTTCGTTTAAGTTTAGGGATACATTATCACTTGTAGCAAAAATAACCTCTGCGTCTTTATTTATAACAGAAAATTGAAGCTTATACTCTTGGCTTATGGAGTTAAAGGACGAAAAATCGCCCCTTTCAATGTTTCTCCAATGCTTTGAAATTGTTTCGACAATATCATTAACAGCTACAACATCAAAATCTTGGGTCGGTGCTTTTATCAAAACCCTTGCCATAATTACAGCACTTATACCAACAACTACTAATAGAAGCAATACAATTCCCTTGTAATTCATTTCTTCTCCTTAAAAACGTAACCCTTACCCCATTCAGTTTTAATGTACTGCGGATTATTTGGCTCATTTTCCAATTTGCCCCTTAGCCAGCGTATGTGAACATTTAAGGTGCTGTCACCTGTAAAGCAGTCCTCCCATACATTTCTAAAAAGCTCCTCCTTGGAAATAACCCTGTCCTTATTTTTTATAAGATAGCAAAGCAATTTATACTCCTTAGGCTTTAAATCAATTATTTGACTATTTTTTGTAACACGCTCCAAAGAAAAATCAACGCATACATCTCCAAAGGTATAAGAATCTACACTTGAAGCGCTATCCCTGTATCTTTTTAGCACAGCCTTGACCTT
>CAYWBF010000466.1:1700-2219 GCA_964456085.1 uncultured Eubacteriales bacterium | reverse complement strand
TACGTTGGGTTTTATTTTTGTAAAATTAAAACATATCCGACATGTTTCCCATAACATCATTTGCTTTTCTAGCAAACTTTCTGCCGTCTTTAGCAATTCTTTTCCTAGTTTTTTGGTCTGACATCGCCAAGGAGATGCCAACCATACCTAAGATGCTACCTGCAAGAAGCCCTGTTGTAAATTTAGTCATATTATCAACTCCCTTCACAGGATATTATTTCAAATATGACGAAAAATATTAACACGGTGCTTAGAAAATAATAGAAATAATCTTAGTCTAAAATATCATCAAACAGAACAGGTATGCGACCTTTAAACTCCTCCAATATAATAAAAGCAACCTCACGCATTTGAGGGTGAGACGCTTTGCTTGTCCTAAGCTTAAGAATGTGACGCCATTCTCTTATGTTGGCAGTAACAACAATTTCTGTTTTTAATGAATTAGGAAGAATACTTCTGGCTTTCTCCGGCGTTTCGCCAAGCTCAATCATTTTTATATATGTAGCCTCGGCGGCTTCG
>CAYWBF010000466.1:0-1690 GCA_964456085.1 uncultured Eubacteriales bacterium | reverse complement strand
CTTTTCCAAAGCTGGTAGGCTGGCTGACCTTCCTCCCAGAACAGCGGCTCTATAACGGTGATTTCACTGCCGAATTTATCCTTGTTATAGTTACAGTATCTTGTGGATTCTTGGGAAAAGCTGGCAAGCCTGTGGCGAACGATTTCATGGGTAACCCCTCTGTCACAGGTTATTCTAACGGAAATCTTCTCGTGCTCCAGAACAGATTCGTGGCCACGTTTTATTATGTTTGCGATGAATACTTTAGCGGATTCCTCTGTTATCCTATCCTCCGACTTGTAGCAAACCCTTCCTGCTAGTTCAATACCCTTTAAAATTCTTTCTCCGTCAATATCTCCTAATATTTCTGCCGATGGCTTAATTATCTTCATGGTTGCCTCCTATAAATATTTTATTCTCATCTTTAATGAAATTCTTAATCCTGTCGCTGACAAATGCCTTCATATAATTTTCACGCTGTGGTGTGTAGGTGTATGCATAAAGCTTAGAGCCTTTGTTTATTGCTTCCATTTTGTTTAAAAATTTTTCTGGAACCCTAAAAACCCCAAGACTAATATCACAAGGCTTAAATCCCTCTAGCTCCTTAAATACATAGCCTATAAATCCATGGTAAATCTCCTCAAAGTCGCTAACATAAAGCAACGGGTCAAAGCACAGCCGAACCTGTAACCCTCTGGAAATAGCTTCCTTTATATTAATGAGCCTACTTTGCAAAGAAGGTGTACCTTTTTCAAATTGTCTTATTATCTCCTGCGGTGACAAGCTCCATGCAAAAATTATGTTATTGCCAATGGGAAGGTCTTTTATTTTATCAAAGGCAGCAGATTTGGTTCGTATTTCAATTTTAAGCCTGTGCCTGCCATAAGCAAACTTAAGCCACTCCTCCACAAACCCTGTTATACCCTCCATGGACAACAGGTCACAATCATAGGAGATGCAAAAATATGCATTTTCATGGCTGGCAAGTCCGTCAATCTCCCGAAAGGTATCGTCAATATTTACAAAAACCACCAAATTAGCCGAAGGATATAGCCCCTGTAGGTAACAGTAATCGCAGTTATATATGCAATTCAGTATTTGGGAGGTGTAATAAAAATTTTCATTCCCAAAACTGTCGCACATATTTGAGCCTTTGTAATAATGCTTTCCTGTCTGCACAGCGAGAATTAAGCTTTTACAATTCTTTTGCATAGCAATATTCTGATTTCTTTTGCAAAAAACGTCCTTGTAATGCCTTATGTTTATAACCATGCTCTGCTTAAGCATGTTCAATATTTTTTTTGTTAAGGGGTAAGCGTAGGCGGCTTCCTCAACATAAATGTGAGAAAAGTAATTATTGAATAAGCAGCTCTCTGATTTGCTCATAAATCCTTTTTCCTTCATGCTTATTTTTTGGCGGCACAGCTAAGGTGCCCTTAAAAATATCTACAGGAATTTCTTCATGAATCAACTTGTACTTATATGACAGCTTAAAAAACTCTTCCTTCATTGAATGGGATAAAAAAAGCGTATCTGCAACAGTCTCTAGGGTATGCATTTCTTCTGATGCAAAGTCAGCTTTGGGTTTTGATGTAACCCTTATTTTCTCCAGCCAATTTATAATTTTATCTAAATCACATGTTGTTAGGGTTAAAATGTTGCTTGCTGGCAAAAAATTTATTGCCGCTTCGTAAATTTCAGCTGCGTTTTG
>CAYWBF010000465.1:0-2230 GCA_964456085.1 uncultured Eubacteriales bacterium | reverse complement strand
AGATAAATACTTTGTATACCCACCTTACTCTACGTTGCACCTTCCTCATAATTGACCTCCTTGTTATCCTACGAGTGTAATAATTAATTAAATATTACACTCGTAGGATAAACAAGTCAAGTCTCAAATAAAAAAAGACAAATACCGTATACAGTATTTGCCCTCGAATAAACACAAATTAATATATTTTCTTATCACTTAATATAGATAAGACGATTTTAGCAGCTTGACTTCCGGTGGCATTGGCTTTGCCACTTATGTTCGCAGCAAAGATATAAGTCCTTCCTTCATTTTCAACATACCCAACAAACCAGCCGTTAATTTCATCTCCATTCACATTGCCCGTACCAGTTTTCCCGAATAAAGCGGCTCCATCTTTTTCAGAAAGCTTTAATACGCTTTTGACTGTATTAACATGCTCTGTTTTAAATATAGTATCGTTGGCATGAAAATCTTTTAAAAGCATCACTTGCTCCACAGGGGAAATACGCAAGGTGGAGTGTGTCCAATAATCATCTACTCCTCCAAGGAGGTTATAATTGCCATATTTCATTTTTTTATAATAGGCTTGCAGCTCTTTAACCCCTACTGATTTGTCCAAATCTTGAAAATACCAGTTGACAGAAGATTTCATGGCAGAGGCTAAGTCATGGTTTTTATTCCACTGCTTAACTGGGTAGATTTTTCCATCCCACTTTTTTAAGGATTTATCAGCCGTAATCATACCTTTATCTAGCCCAATTAAAGCACTATAAATTTTATATGTAGAATTAGGAGAAACCCTTTGCACACTTTTTTCTTCATTATAAATGCTGTACTTATCCTTCTGCACATCATAAAGTACAAAGCTACCGTTAAAGCCTTCAAAATAATTTTCTAAATTTTCATATGCAACGTTGTCAGCAGAAAAATGATAAGTATCTTTTTCCTTATCCATTGCGGAAATTACAGGTGATTGACTAAAAATCATTAATCCTATAATCATAAAAATACATAAGCTTTTTAATTTCATCTTAGAGGACTCCCTTCTATATGCGGCAATTTTTTCAATACGTCTGGTAATCTGCTTTTTTGTGCCGCTAATACCTGCAACCATTGGCATTACGTCACCCTTAGAAAACATTTCAGCAAAACGAATAATAGTCATACCATAATCTGCGTAGCAGCGCTTAGAAATTAAGCTAAGTATAGCACTATCACAAGCCATTTCCCTATCGGTACGCATTTCTTTAAAAGCAAAATATACAATAGGGTTAAACCAATATAGTGTTTGAAGGAGACACATTAGGTAGTTAATCAAAACATCCTTATGCTTGTGGTGAATTAGCTCGTGCATAGCAATGTAGTAAATCTCGTCGTCTTTTAAATGATTTTCACTAAGCTTCGGTAAAATAATATATGGTTTTAAAAATCCTACCGTCATAGGCGTTTTTACTAAAGGTGATTCGCCAAAAGCAATTTGGCTCTTTATTTTCAGTTTCCACAAGCATTGGCTAAAAATCTGGTTGAGCCTTTCATTACAAATAGGTACAACCGTTTTTTTAATTTTTATTATTTTAAAATGTCCTGATGTAATAATAAATATGAAAACAAGCATACCTGCCAGCCATACAACCATCATAGCAGTATTAAAAAGTTGAGGTGTATATGTATTGACCGATAAATAAAAATCATTAAGCCATTCTCCGTTGTTAATAAGGATATTCCCTAAAGGCTGTGAATTAGCAGTATTTGACATAAAGCCATTACTAAAGGGCAGAGTATAAGTAAGACCGTCGTAAACTTGTTCAGGCAAAAAATGATAAGGTATAAAAGGCAGCACAAGCATAAGCAGTACCAAAAACCAAATATTATACTGCCACCTCGCCGAAATATGGTTTCTAAAAGCATTTTTTACAGCCCAAACCAGCATAGTCAAAACAGATATAACAACAGAGCTTATTAAAAAGCGTGTAAAAAAGAAGGTTGGCATATTACTCCTCCTCTGCTTGTGCGTTGCTTAAAATCCTCTTAAGTGCTTGAATATCATCTGCGGAAAGCTTGTCCTGCTCCAAAAAGTTTACAACCATATTGTTTAGAGTACCGTTATAAAATTTTTTCAAGAAAGTAGAGCTTTCATAATTCATGAACTCTGTTTCCTCAACAAGTGGTGTGTAAACAAAAACCCTGCTGTTTTTTTCGTAAGACAAAACTCCTTTTTTGACAAGCCTTGCTAGTAGCGTTTGAATAG
>CAYWBF010000464.1:541-2248 GCA_964456085.1 uncultured Eubacteriales bacterium | reverse complement strand
GTCAGCATCGGTAAAAATCTTTACATAATTCATTATACCGGTGTTTTTAATGCCTCTGAAAAGGTGATAATCAGTAAAGCTATAAACAAGCGAGGATATAAAAGGATACAGCTTAAACACCAAAAAGCCTATCAACCAGGGCGCTATGAAAAAATATCCTACCCAGTCTCTTTCAATCTTTCCTCTGGTGCTTTTATTTGTTACAGCCACGGCTCCTGCCTGCGCTTTTGCCTCCATAGGGTACTCCTCCTTCATAATAAAGGGTAGGGGGAGAGCACCTCCCCCATTATAAGGAAAAGCAAAGCTTTTCCCGTCTATACTGTTTGTTTACTATTTGGATAAAAGCTCTTGAATACCTTTAGTTAAGGTAGAAGCGGCGGTTTTAACGTCGTACTCACCGTAGCTGAATTTGGAAAATACCTTGTAGTATACGCCTTCTGGCTTAGTTCTTAGGGAATTATCCTCAAACATAGGGTCAAGATTAAATTGTGTCCAGCCCATAACCTTTGTGTTGGCTTCAGAAACCATCTTGTTTAGAAGGTTGTTGTCTGTACAAATCTTAAGAGCGGCTGCACTTACAGGAATACCACGCTCGGAAGCCATAATCTTAGCACCTTCCTCATCGTTAAGCAAATAATTCATAAGTAAAGCTGCTTCTCTTGGGAATTTGGAGTTTGCGGCGATTGAAAAGCCCATGGAAACCTTGGCAAATCCGCCTTGGTATTGACCCATATCCTTAAGATAATCCCCTACAATAATCTCAAAACCAGGTGCAGCAGCGGCAAATTTGGATGCGGAGGAATCCCATTCAAAAATACCGGCATATTTTCCGGATATCCAGTTTTGGTTTTTGTCAAGAGACTCTGCGCCGTCGCCGTCAAGCTTCTTTAAAGTAGGAACTACGTGAGCTTCCTCTAGGTCCTTAATAAATTGTAAGCCCTTTTCTATTTCTTCTTGGGTGTAGTTAATTTTTCCGTCAACAACCCAGTCCTTGCCGTAAACGGATTCTAGGTAGAACACCAATAAAATTGTTCTGTCCCATTCATTAAGTGCAAGTGGATAGTGGTCATCACCAAGCTTAGTTTTAAAAACTTCCCCTGCCTCCATAAGCTCCTTTAAGCTTGTAGGAGTGGAAAGGCCAGCTTTTTCAAAGGTAGTCTTGTTCCAGTAAAAAATACGTCCGGTCATGGATACAGGCACCGCCTGTAAGGAGCCTTCCGCTACGCATTTGTCAAGGGCACTTTGTGGGAATTGGGTAAGGTCAATAACGTCGGATACAGTGTTAAGGTCAAGGAAGGTTTTTCCGTCTGGGCTGTATGTAGTAATCCAGTTCCAGTTAATTTGCATAAGGTCTGGTGTAGTTTTAGACATAATCTGTGTGGCTATGTTTTCTTCCCAGCCGGTCCATGCGCCAAATTCTGTTCCTATCTTTATGTTAGGATATTTTGTCATAAAGGCCTCAACTGCCTTTTGAGTAGCCTCATGACGAGATTCCCCGCCCCACCAGGACAGTCTGATTGTTGCTGGAGAGCTTCCGGGGGCGGCTGCCGGTGCTGCAGCTGCCGGTGCACCTGACGCTGCCGGTGCTGCTGGAGCTGCCGGTGCAGAAGCGCTGGCAGGAGCTTTGGCGGCACAAGCAGTCAGTGATAATGTTAGCATAGTAAGTGAAAGTGCAGTAGCTATTAATTTTTTCATTGTTAATTTCCT
>CAYWBF010000464.1:0-531 GCA_964456085.1 uncultured Eubacteriales bacterium | reverse complement strand
TAATACAATTTAAACATACAATTTGCAGTGATAAAATACTTATTTTTGCTTTTGGTTAGTTAAATCGTGCATATATTGTTTAACGCTAGGTAGTTTAAGTAATTATAGCTCGCCTATGACTAAAGCAATCGTGCAAATTCTTTTTCCCTATAAAAAAAGTGTTGAAATAAGAGAACTTATTTTAACACTTTTAGAAAAATAGATATGAAATTTTTAGTTTATCTTTGAACTCTGCCGCTGCCGTCTCCGCCTGCAAGGGCGCTAACCTCAGCAACAGATACAAGATTAAAGTCTCCTTCAATAGTATGCTTTAAGCAGCTTGCCGCAACAGCAAATTCAATAGCCGCCTGTGGCTCGTAGTCGTTAAGAGAAGCATATATTAAGCCGCCGCCGAAGCTGTCACCGCCGCCAACTCTGTCTACGATATGCACAGCATAGCTTTTGCTGAAATAAGCCTTGCCGTCAGCGTAAAGCATTGCCGCCCAGTTGTTGTCGTTTGCATAAATAGAGGTGAGTAGTGTAATGGCAACC
>CAYWBF010000463.1:0-2271 GCA_964456085.1 uncultured Eubacteriales bacterium | reverse complement strand
CCCAGTACGCCTATAGCTTCTACCAGAAGTTTTTTACTGATAGACGGCAGGCTTTAATGCTTTTCGCACAGTATATTTTTGTAATATGCTGTGCTTGGCTGATGATTGGCTTTGAATACTACCAGTATGTACCTGTGCTTCTGTTTACAATGCTGGCGGCCTTACTTATTGACATACGAATGTCTATCGTGCTAAATATAGGCGCTACTATAGTTACCTTTTTAATATTTAAGGGCGACGTTGAGTATTTGGTGTATTTTATCTTTGCAGGAATTTCTGCTACACTTTTAACAAAGTACACTCTTGACCGAAACAGAATTATTTTTGTTGGTATAGTTTTGGCTGTGGTTTGCTTTTTTGTAACACTATCAGCCGGATTTTTATTTAAGAAGGCTACGGCGGCAGATATTAATGGAATTTTATTAGAAGCAGTAATCGCTGCTTTTAGTGGAATTGTAACTGTAATACTAAGCGTAGGAAGCCTTCCCTTCTGGGAGGGAGTGTTTGGCGTTGCCACCTCCCTAAAGCTATTAGATTTAACCAGCCCTAATAACGAGCTTTTACGAAGGCTTACTCTTGAAGCTCCGGGCACCTATCATCACTGTCTAATTGTAGCTAATCTTGCAGAGACAGCCGCCTATGATGTAGGCGCAAACACGAATATAACCAGAGTAGGCGCATACTACCACGACATAGGCAAGCTTAAATATCCTGGCTACTTTGGGGAAAATCAATCCCCCGGCGGCGAAAACCCTCACGATACAATGGAGCCGGAGCAAAGCACCCAAGTATTGCTCTCACATGTAATATACGGAAGAGAATTGGCAGAATCTCATAAGCTGCCTAAGGTAATAAAGGACATTATATTTGAGCACCACGGCACAACCTTAATGAAATATTTTTACTTTAAGGCAAAAAAGGAGCGTGGCGAGGGAGCTGAGGTAGCTGAAAGCGATTATAGATACCAAAACAGGATTCCTCAAACCAAGGAAGCGGCTATTGTAATGCTGGCGGATACTGTTGAGGCGGCTGTGCGCTCAATGGCTCCCTCGGGCAAAACCCTAGCGGAGGTTGAAGGCTTCATTAGAGTTCTGGTAAAGGACAAGCTAGACGACGGTCAGCTTCAAGACAGTAATTTAACCTTAAAGGACATTGATACAATAATTAAGTCTTTCATAAGGGTATATAAGGGCATGTACCACGAAAGAGTCCCCTACCCTAAAAAGGCATAAACTTAAGCAAAGGAAAGAATAAAATGGATATTCTTATTGATAACCGCACAGATGAAGGATTTTTTGAGGAATATGAGGAGATAATAAAAGAGGCCGTAACAAAAAGCTGCAGCCATTTAGGCCGCAGCTTAGATGTTGAGGTTTCTGTCTCTATCGTTAGTAACGAGGAAATTAGACAGCTTAACAGCCAATACCGTGGTATTGACAAGGAAACGGACGTCCTTTCCTTTCCTCTTGACGATGAAATGTATTTGGGGGATATTGTTATTTCAATGGAAAAGGTAAGGGAGCAGGCAGAATCCCTTGCCCAGTCGGTGGAAAGAGAGCTTTGTTTTCTTACCGTACATAGTATGCTTCACCTTTACGGCTACGACCATATGGAGCCGGAGGAGGAAGAGGCTATGATAGAGATGCAAAAGCATATTATGCAAATCGTTGACCTGGGAGGAAAATAATGAAATGGCGTATATTGATTATTATTGCTGCGGTTTCAATATTTACTTTGTTTGGGTGCTCAAAGAAGGAGGACGTGCCTGCCAGCGTAGAGGTTTCCGAATCTCCATCTCCTACGCCCAGCCTTACCCCCTCCCCTACTCCAACGCCCACGCCTACACCAACGGAGGATTTATCCAACAAGGCTATAAGCCCATTAACAGGCTTGTACATTAGCAAGGAAGCCGCAGAAAGACGCCCATATGCAGTAGTAATAAATAACCTGCACAAGGCTCTGCCCCAAAGCGGTATATCCCAGGCTGACTTATACTACGAGGTTTTGGCAGAGGGAGATATAACAAGGCTTGTGGCTGTATTTCAGGACTTCGACTCAAAAAAAATAGGCCCTGTACGTAGCGCAAGACCTTACTTCTTGGATTTTGCCTTTGATAATGACGCAATATTCCTTCATCACGGTGGAAGCAGTCAAGCCTACTCTGCTATAGCTTCCTTAAAAATAAACAACATAGACGGTATGTCCGGCGGTGATGTGTTTTGGCGTGACCAGGTAAGATATAAAACACCGGGCATGTACGAGCACAGCTCC
>CAYWBF010000462.1:0-2278 GCA_964456085.1 uncultured Eubacteriales bacterium | reverse complement strand
TATTCATCTTAGCGAATATGTAGAGGAGCAAAAGGTGCAAGCCTCCCCGGACAACAAAGTCACTAACCAGACAGTGGAGAAAATCCAAAGCTACATATCGGCAAACTACAAGGAGGATTTAAACCTAGGTAAAATCGCCTCTCAATTTTATATTAGCCTTCATTATTTATCCCACTTGTTTAAAAAAATAACAAACCTAAGCGTTGTAGAGTACATAAACAGTGTCCGAATAATAGCAGCAAAAAATCTCCTTGAAACCACAGCACACTCCATAAGCGATGTGGCAGAGCAAGCAGGATTTTCAACTACAGCCCACTTCAGTCGTATCTTCAAGGAAGGGACAGGTCTATCCCCCCGAGAATATCGCAAGCTTTACAATGTTAAGCAGGATAAAACGGGATAGTAGAAAAGGTCACGGAAGTATTAGGCTTTGCAGAAAGAAAGAGAAGGTCTAATCACTCTCTTAATCAGTTTATCCTTTGGGTATAACTAAACACAAAAATTATTTAAGTGGAAATAAGCCGACAACTATGTAATTAGGAGGCTTATTTTTTTGAGTTTTTATAGATGCTATCTTTTTTGTATTTATAGAGAGTGTACTTTTTGCACAGAAAAAACTATTGACTTATTCATAGTTTGTTGTAAAATATTATAAGGATGTAGTGTGTTACTGATTTGCAGGCACGAGCTCATTAATTTATTTTAGTGTGCTCGTTTTTTTTGTTTAAACTTTAGGGCAGTGGGTAGCGATTTTACAAACTGACATCAAAATATTAAGAGGTAGAGCTGTCCTACTGCCCACTCATAGTAAAGGAGTTGACATTAAAACGGTATGAATATGTATAAAGTGAATAAAGCCATAAGTCATAATGTAGTTGAAGCCGTTGACGTCAATAACAACGAGGAGTGTATGCTGCTTGGAAAAGGCATTGGTTTTGGAGCAAAGCCTGGGGACTCGGTTGACAACAGTAAGGTAGAGAAGAAGTATTTTATAAAGGACAGCTCAAATCTAAATAAATACCAACAGCTCATAAAGGACTGCGACCAAAAGCTATTTTTCATAGTGGAGGAGTATATAGGCAAAATAAACGCATATTTTGGCTGTAGCTATGATGAAAGCCTGCATATCGGGCTTTTGGACCATTTAAACTTTGCACTGTACCGATATAATAAAAACGTTATATTTTCTAATATCTTCATAGATGAAATAAGTGTACTGTATGAAAAGGAATATGATTTTGCAAAAATCATGCTTGAGGATATAAATAAAAGGCTTAATGTTACCATTCCTCATGCAGAAGCAGGCTTTATAGCGCTGCACATTCATTCCTCCATTGGAGGAGAAAAGGCTGCCAACAGTTCCTTGTTACTTAAAATCATTAAGGAATGTATAGAACATATAGAAGCTTGTTTCCAAATTACCTTCCCTCCAAAAAGCTTGGATACTGCACGGTTAATTACCCACTTGAAATTTTCGCTAAAAAGGGCTTCTGACAAAAAAAGCGTAAGCAACCTGCTTATAGAGACTATAAAAACCTCATATCCAAACTCCTTTAAGGTTGCCAAAGAGCTGTCAGAGAAAATAAATGATTCCTACGGGGTTTATATTCCAGAGGAAGAGGTGGGATACCTTGCTGTACATATTGAGCGGATTGTTGCATCTGTAAAAGGGTAAAGCAATTACAAAAATCGGCATTAATCAATGTAGCTTCCTTTGAGAGCAGCAAAAGGAGATAGCTTACTTTAGTGACTTGCTTTTATCTCAAAGGTTACATTGAAAAAAATATAGAGGAGGTACAAATATGTTTAAGCAACTTCAAAAAATAGGCAAATCCTTTATGCTGCCTATTGCAATCCTTCCGGCGGCAGGCTTGCTCCTGGGTATAGGCGGAGCTTTGTCTAACCCCACTACTGTGGCAGCTTACCCCTTTTTAAATGTAGCTATTTTACAAATGCTGTTCAAAATTATGTCGGCAGCAGGAAGCATTGTGTTCGGTAACCTTTCTCTGTTGCTTTGTATTGGTCTTGCCATAGGATTGGCGAAAAAGGATAAGGGCACAGCAGCTCTTGCGGCTGTTGTAGGTTACCTTATAATGACCACAACAACCTCTGCCATGCTGGGTATATTTAATCCAGATGGCTCCGCCATTGACACTGGTGTAATCGGTGCTATTGTAGTGGGCAGTGCTGCTGCGTTTTTGCACAACCGATACAATAATATTCAACTGCCTCAAGTTTTAGGCTTCTTTGGAGGCTCACGTTTTGTCCCTATTGTTAC
>CAYWBF010000461.1:0-2278 GCA_964456085.1 uncultured Eubacteriales bacterium | reverse complement strand
AAAAAAGTGTTGCAATATTACAAATGATATGCTAACATATTTCTATAACAGTTAAGCAAAAAACAGAAAAATTTGTATAAAGAGTGTGATAAGTCAATGAAAATGACATTTAGGTGGTATCCCGATGAAAACGCTGTTGACCTATGGTACGTTAAGCAGATACCCTCAGTCACAGGCATAGTTGGGGAAATTTCCGCTCCCGTGGGTGATGTGTGGCCCCTAGAAAAGATTTTGCAGCTAAAAAAAATGGTAAACAGCCATGACTTAGAGCTAGAGGTTATAGAAAGCGTAAAGGTTCATGAAGATATTAAGCTTGGGCTGCCAACAAAAGATTTGTATATTGATAACTATATTAAAACTTTGGAGAATTTGGCCGCAGCAGGTATTAAGGTAGTTTGCTATGATTTTATGCCTGTATTTGACTGGATGCGTACCCAGACGGATAAGGTGCTAAGCGACCGCTCCACTGCTCTTGTTTATTACAAGGAGCAAATTGAAAAGATGAATCCTCTTGAGGATAATTTTGCTTTGTGCGACTGGGAGGCTGTTTACTCAAAAGATGAGCTTAAGCGTCTGTTTGAGCTTTACTCTGGTGTAAATGAGGAAAAGCTTTGGGATAATCTGGAGTATTTCTTAAAGAGAATAATACCACACGCAGAAAAGCTGGGTATTTATATGGGAATGCACCCCGATGACCCTTCATGGTCAATATTCGGACTGCCTAGGATTATTACCAACGAGAGAAATATAGACAGGCTTCTTACAACGGTAAACAGTAAGTATAACTCCTTGACGCTTTGCTCCGGTTCAATCGGCTGCAATAAGGATAACGACATTGTTGCAATGGTAAGGAAGTACGCCGGAGCCGGGAGAGTTGCCTTTGGGCACATTAGAAACGTTAAGCTTATAGGTGAGGGGAGCTTTGAGGAATCTGCTCATTATTCCTCCTGCGGCTCTCTTGACTGTGTTGAGATACTAAAGGCTTACTATGAGGCTGGTTTTACAGGATATATAAGACCAGACCATGGCAGAATGATTTGGGGAGAAAAGGGGCCTGCCGGCTACGGGTTATACGACCGTGCTTTGGGTGCCGTATATCTCTCGGGCATTTGGGAAACACTGCAAAAAACTTATATCAAGTAATAACGGCTTTGAATGGCTGTTAGGCCTTTCTATTTAGCCTTTATTAATATAATTAAGGAGGAAAAACATATGAAAAAAGCCTTATCAGTTTTAATTTCTTCTGTATTAATGTTGTCAATGGCTGCGTGCAGCAGTAAACCAGCAGCTCCTGCCGCTTCACCGGCAGCACCGGCTGCTTCTGCGGCTCCAGCAGCGTCCGCTGCCCCTGCGGCATCGGCCGCCCCTGCCGCCCCGGCTGTTGAGCCTTTTACATTAAAAATGGCTGAGCAGATGCCGGAAGGCCACATAATGACAGACACTCTACATTACTTCGCTGAAAAAATAGAGGAATTAAGCGGCGGAGCAATCAAAACAGAGCTTTACACAGGCGGACAGCTTGGCGATGACACTGCTTTGTATGAAGCACTTCAATCGGGAACAGTAGGTATTACCCGTTCCGAGTTTACAACACTTGTTAACTTTAACGCTCAATCTGCAAAGGTTGCAGCAATGCCTTACTTAATAAGAGACAGAGAACATTTCTGGAAAATGGCTGACTCTGACGTAGGTAAGGAATTAGTAGAAAGTATTCAAAAGGACGGAACAAAAATGGTTGCCCTTGCTCTTATTGAAGAGGGCGCAAGACACTTCTTTACAAAGGCACCCGTGAATTCTGTAGCTGACCTTGCCGGTAAAAAGCTTAGAGTTCAAAACACCGAGTTTTGGATTGAGCTGATTAAGAGCCTTGGTGCTTCCGCAACACCTATGTCCTTTGCAGAGCTTTATCAAGCGCTTGCTTCCGGCGTAGTTGATGGTGCAGAGCAGCCTCTTGCCGGATATGTTTCCAACAAATTCTACGAGGTTAACAGCAACCTTATACTTGATGGACACATTTATCCTATCCAAGCATACGTTTGCTCGGAAATCGTTTGGAACAAGCTAAGCGACGCACAAAAGGACGTTATCCTTAAGGCAGCTAAGGAAGCCCAAAAATATAACAGAGAAAAAATACAGGCATACGAGGACAAAATCATGCAAGACCTTTCCGGCCTTGGGGTTACTGTTGTAGACGTGCCTGACAAAACAGAATGGATTAACGCTGTTAAGCCGGTATATGAGAAATTCGGTACACCTGAAATCAACTCTTTAGTTGATA
>CAYWBF010000460.1:0-2285 GCA_964456085.1 uncultured Eubacteriales bacterium | reverse complement strand
CAAACCCCCTAGTGTTCTAAAATTTAACATGGCCTTCATTATATAAACTTATAAAACTTGCGTCAATAGGAAATAAAAAAAAACTCGAAATTTTGGTAGCGCTACGGAAAGATGGGCATTGCAACGGAACAATAGACAAATGCATCTATTGTTCCGTTGCAATGCCCACGATATACCAATCGAGTAAGCCGGGGCTTTGGGTTAAAGCAAAGCCATTACTCTCCCCCAGCATAATTATGATATACATTTTGAACATCGTCTTCCTCGTCCAATAGGTCGAGAAGCTTGTTCATTTTTTTTATGTCCTCCTGGGCTTTAAGCTCTACAAAGGTTTGAGGAAGCTTTGTCACCTCGGCTTGAGCCATTGGAATTTTGGCTACTTCAAGGGCTTCCCTAACGACGGAAAAATCTTCCGGTGCGGTTATTACCTCGTAGCCGTCCTCAATAACATTAAAGTCCTCTGCTCCTGCATTAAGAGCGAGCAACATCAGCTCGTCCTCGCTAAGCTCCAGGTCCTCGCTTTCAATCATAATTTGTCCTTTTTCGTCAAAGATAAAGGAAACACAGCCGCTAGTGCCCATGTTGCCGCCGCCTTTTGTAAAGGCGTTTCTTACATTTGCCGCAGCTCTATTTCTGTTGTCTGTCAAAACCTCTACAATAACCGCCACACCGCTTGGGCCGTAGCCCTCGTAGGTGATTGCCTCGTAGTTTACAGCGTTTAAGTCGCCGGAGGCTTTTTTTATACTTCTTTCTATTGTTTCGTTTGGCATGTTTTGTGCCTTTGCCTTGACAATTATGTCCTTTAGCTTACTGTTTGCGGCTGGCTCCGGACCTCCTGCCTTTACGGCAACTGCTATTTCACGTCCAAGACGGGTAAAAATCTTACCCTTTGCCTTATCCGCTTTTTCTTTCTTATGCTTAATATTTGCAAATTTAGAATGACCGGACATTTCTTCCTCCTAAAGCTTGTTTAAAAAAATAATCAAGCCCAACGCTGTGTAAGCTCAATCCCGAAGGTTTGTAGAGCCAAATAAACCTTAACAAGTGGAAGCCCTACAATAGTATAGTAATCCCCCTCGATTTTTTCCACAAGCAGAGAGCCTTTTTCTTGTATTGCATAAGAGCCTGCTTTGTTAAACGGCTCACCAGATTTTACATATGCCCAAATTTCCTCGTCAGTCAGCTTACGCATATATACGTTGGCGTTGTCTACAATGTACTTCACCTCAAAGCCGTCGGCTTTTTTGTCAACAATGGTAACCCCTGTATAAACATGGTGCACCCTGCCGGACAGCTTCTTTAAGGTGTTAAAGGCATCGTCCTCGTTCGCTGGCTTGCCTAATATTTTTCCAGAGAGAGAAACCACAGTGTCTGCGGCTATAATTATAATCTCCTCATCACTGGAGGCAAGCTTCTTCATTATGTGCATAGCCTTTTTGCTGGAAATAACCTTCACGGCCTCGTAAGGCGAAATTTCATCATCTGTCTTTTCATCAACATCACTGGGTATGATTTCGCAAGGTATACATGCCTGCTCCATGAGCATTTTTCGTCTAGGAGATGCTGATGCAAGAATTATTCTCTTCATTTAAAATAAACCTCCATATCATAGCCTTGAATAAACAAAAATACCTATGGCCACGCCAATAACACCGGCAACGTTAATACGAAAAAGCAAGGAAAAGGAAAGCTTAAGCACTGCAAGCTCAATAAACCCCGGGCCTCCAATACCAAATTCCTTGCCATAGTCCAGCCAGCTTAAAAAGGGGAACTTGCCTAAGTAAAACCCAATAAAGCTGCCAAGCACAATACCGGTTAAAATCAGCAGAGTTAATGTAAGTGAATTTTTGGAGCTTTTTGAAGTATACATAGGTGCTCCCCCTTATCGATTAAGTAAAACCTTGGGGGAGCTGCACTCCCCCAAACCCCCTAGCTTGCCTAATAAATCGGATTAAATCGTACTTGCCAGTCACCATCTTTGTTTTTTACAAATGCAAAATAGTAGGTAAACTTGTCCACGCCTTCAAATTCCAGATGGGCATGGGTTGCGTCGTCCTCTACAAACTTAGCCTGTTCAATATAAGGAAATGTAAAGTCAGCCAGCTCTTGTCTTGTTTTTGGGTCAGAGGATTTAAGGTCTTGCTCGTTAAGCTCCTTGTATTCCTCCTTGGTCATTTCTCTGCCTTCCTCGGCAAACATAGCATATTCAGACTCCCAGTCCACTTCTACAGCAAACTGCAAATTAATCTTAGCAAGAGAAATCACCGGTACGCCCTTGAAAACAG
>CAYWBF010000459.1:0-2292 GCA_964456085.1 uncultured Eubacteriales bacterium | reverse complement strand
TAAAATCGGACTCTGTACCGGCGGTTATTTTGCTTGAGGAACAATCCAGAAGAATGAGCGATATGAGCAAAATGTTCGGCGGAAAGGGCGGCTTCCCTCCAAATATGTTTAATAAAGAAGAAACACTTGTATTAAACAGCAGAAACAGCTTGGTTAACCTTCTGCTTTCCTTAAAGGACAACGAGGAGAAGAAGGAGGACGTGAACATGATTTGCCAGCAGCTTTACGCTCTTGCAATGATGAGCCACAAGCCGCTTGAGGTTGACGAAATGACTAAGTTTATTGAAAGAAGCAACCTTCTGTTGGAAAGAGTGCTAAGAAGTTAATATATAAGGGGTTAGTGGTAAAGACTTGGGGGAGCTGCACTCCCCCAAACCACCTAGCTTCCCTAGCCTAGGATGTGAAAAAAATGGCATTAGACGGAATAACCTTAGCATGCCTTGTACATGAGCTTAAGGAAAAGCTTCTCGGTGCAAAGATAAATAAAATATACCAACCGGAAAAAGATGAGCTGATAATAGCCACCCGAAATGAGAGGCTGCTTTTATGTGCCAATTCTTCTCACCCGAGAATTCACTTTACAGCTCAAACAAAGGAAAACCCAATGACGGCGCCGCTGTTCTGTATGGTTTTGAGAAAGCATCTTAGCGGCGGCAAAATTCTTGATGTAAAGCAGCCTGGCTTTGAGCGCATTGTGGAGATTTACGTTGAATCCATTAACGAAATGGGTGACATGTCCTGCAAAAAGCTGATTATTGAAATAATGGGTAAGCACAGCAACATTATTCTTACTCTAGCTGAGGACAATCAAATACTGGACTCTATTAAGCATATCTCCTTTGATAAAAGCTCCGTAAGGCAGGTTTTGCCTGGATTAATTTATTCCTATCCACCTAATCAGGATAAGCTGAATCCGTTGGAGGTGGGCAAGGAAGAATTTTTAGCCTTGTTTAAGCCGGGAGCAAATAAGGACGCTCAAGGGGCTATATATAAATCCCTTAGCGGCATAAGCCCTGTGGCTGCGGCGGAGCTTTGTACAAGGGCGAACATTTCCCCGGAAATAAGCCTAGAGGAAATCAGCTCACAAAATATTCTTTCTATATATAATGAGTTTTCCAAAGCCTTTGACTTGGTTCGGAAAAACGCCTTTTCCTGTGAGGCATACTATGATAAGGGTAAGCCTATGGACTTTTCCTGTATACCCATGACAATGCTGGAGCATTTGGAAAAACGTAGCTTTTCAAACCCCTCTGAATTGCTGGAGTTTTTTTACGGAGAAAAGGACATAGTGCTGCGCCATTCCCAAAAAACTTACGACCTTAAAAAAATTGTGGAAACGAATATTACAAGGTGCGTAAAAAAGAAGGAGCTTCAAGAGCGCTCCTTAAAGGATATTAAAAACCGTGACCAGCTAAAAATTAAGGGAGAGCTGCTCACGGCAAATATATACGAGCTGTCCAAGGGCATGACCACCTTTACCACTCAAAACTATTATGAGGAAAGCCTTCCCGATATAACAATCTCCCTAGACCCAAATCTAACTCCAGCCGAAAACGCCCAAAGCTATTTTAAAAGGTATAACAAGCAAAAACGAACAGCAGAGGCGCTTAAGGATCAGGTAACTCAAAATAATGAGGAGCTTTTGTATTTTGAAGGGCTGCTTAATTCTATTTCTGCCTGTACAGAGGAAGCGGAGATAGAGGAGATTAAGGAAGAGCTTGCCGGACTTGGCTATATAAAGAAAAGAAAAAAGGTAAAAGGGCAAAAAATAAAGAAATCTAAGCCGCTTAAATTTATTTCCGCTGATGGCTTTGAAATTTATGTAGGGAAGAATAATGCCCAGAATGATGAGCTAACGCTGAAATTTGCACGTCCTAACGATATTTGGCTACACACAAAGGATATTCCCGGCTCTCATGTAATAATCCGCTGTGAAAATAAGGAGGTTCCAACCTCTACCTTGACAGAAGCGGCAAACCTTGCCGCTCTCTACAGCAAGGCTAAAAACGGAAGCCTTGTGCCTGTGGATTACACAGAAAAGCGCAACGTTAAAAAGCCAAACGGCGCAAAGCCCGGGTTTGTAATTTATGAGAATAACAAAACTGCTTACATTACCCCAACGGAGGTAATCCCTCTGCCCACGGCATAGCTAGGGAGTTATAGCAACATAGCTGCAGCATCAAAAATAGAGAAGGTGAAACAATGGAATATATACCGTGTAAAACCATAGTCACAAAAACAAAGAGCACTGGCTGGTTTGGAACTGACTACAATATGAACATATACAAAGGG
>CAYWBF010000458.1:0-2296 GCA_964456085.1 uncultured Eubacteriales bacterium | reverse complement strand
AATTTTGCAAATGAAATAAAAATTAAATATTTTACATGCATCTAACAAATGAGTATAATTAAAAAGCACGCAGTCAAAAATTTGTAGGTGATTCCATGAAAAAAATATTGTTTGCCCTTTCAGCATTTCTATTTTTAGCGCTGACTCCAAAATTAACGTATTGCAGCAGTACAGTTCCAACCACTGTCAGAGTTGGATTGGAAAGCAAATTTAAGGAAGTAGATTCATTAAAAATCGGGAACAGAAATATTTCTGTGGGCATTGAGCGCAACGGCAGCTTCCAGTCAATGCTTTCACTAAGTTCCCAAGCTGGGTTTACCGCAACACCCTCAGATGATTCTTATGCCAAAATAGAATCAGCCTTTAGCGATTTTGCAAGCGCTAAGGCATATGCAGACAGTCTTGGAGATAAGGCTGTTGCTGCTTTGCAGGAAGGTGGATATTATGTTTATTTGGGAGGTTTTTCCTCTCCTGACTTAGCTGCAAGCCATAGTCGAGCTTTAGGCGTCCCATCAGTAAGTTTGCCATCAAGTAACCAAAGAATATTAATTTCTGACGGAACAAAACCTCTGCTGGTATTCGACGGTACCCAGTCAAAGCTTCAACTTACAGCTGCCGACGGAGAAGCTATAGCCTTGCTGGACAGGCGTTATAGGGGGTTACTGGAGGTTGGAAGATACGCCGGAAAAAAGCTTACTGCTGTTAACGTAATTGCCTTAGAGGAATATTTATATAGTGTTGTTTCCTCAGAAATGCCTATGAGCTGGCATTTGGAAGCGCTTAAGGCTCAAGCGGTAGCCTCTAGGAATTACACCCTTACACGACTAGGCATACATAAGGCTGATGGCTACGACATTTGCGATGTAGTTCACACCCAAGCCTATTTAGGCAAAACTAACGAAGCTCCCTCATCTACTAGGGCCGTGGAGGAAACTAAGGGCTTAACAATTTATTATGAGGACAAGCCAATAAACGCCAGTTATTTTTCCTCCAGCGGCGGAGTGACTGAGGACTCAGAAAATGTGTGGACATATAAAGAGCCTTATTTGAGAAGCAAGGTAGAGGTTGCGGAAAAGGAGCACAAGTCATGGACTAGAAGCTTTACCTTAACTGAAATTGGTGAATTGCTTTCAAAAAATAATATTTCCATCGGCAGCCCCATGGAAGTATCCATCAAAGCCTCCCCAAATACTCAACGAGTACAGGAGCTTACTATTAAAGGCTCGGCAGGAACAAAGAGTTTTAATAAGGAAGAAATCCGTACCTTTTTTTCAAAAGCACAAGGCGGCTCCCTTGAAAGCAGAAACTTTATTATGACAAACAGCACAGTCCAAAGCGTTCAGCAATCCCAGCCGACCCAAACATCATCAGAGCCTAGAGCATTCATTCTAAACAAAAGCAACGCAGTAGAGGAAAGCATCAAAGGTAAATTTGCTATATCCGGAAATGGAGAGGTGGCTCAGCTCACCCAGTACATAACCCAAAGTAAGGACGGCACAATAAACCTTTCAAGCCAGAGCCAGTCGCCTGTTACGAATTATTCCTCTGTTTCAACTTCTACAGGCCCAGTAATCACCTTTGTGGGTAAGGGGTTTGGCCATGGGGTAGGCTTAAGCCAGTACGGTGCTAAGGGAATGGCTGAAAGCGGCTATGACTTTCTTCAAATTTTGCAATTTTATTATACTGGAGTGACAATTCGTTGAAAAAATCAGAGTTTTATTTTGACCTGCCTAAGGAGCTAATTGCCCAAAAGCCCTTGGAGAACAGGGAACAGTCAAGATTAATGGTTGTTAAAAAAAATAATGGCGAGATACAGCACGACAAATTTACTAATATTTTGAGCTACTTGAAAGAAGGAGACTGCCTTGTACTTAATGACACAAGGGTTCTGCCTGCACGACTTTTAGGTATAAAAAAGGAAACAGGAGCTAAGGTTGAGGTTTTGCTTTTAGCAGAAAAGGCTTTAAATACTTGGGAGGCTCTTGTAAAGCCGGGAAAAAAAATAAGGACAGGTGATGTCCTTTCTTTTGGTGATGGTATGCTGCTCGCACGTCCACTAGAAACTTTAGAAAATAGCAATAGGATTATTGAATTTTATAATGAAGAGCAAACGCCCTTTGTGTTTCAAGAAATATTGGACGAGCTGGGCGAAATGCCCCTTCCACATTATATTAAGGAAAAGTTAACGGAAAAGGAGCGCTATCAGACTGTTTATGCGAAAAATATAGGGTCTGTTGCAGCACCAACGGCCGGACTGCACTTTACGGAGGAGATTTTAAAGTAGGCTGCCCATAAG
>CAYWBF010000457.1:0-2313 GCA_964456085.1 uncultured Eubacteriales bacterium | reverse complement strand
AGCTATCCTCCAAGGAGAAGGAAATCAAAGCGATAAAGGAGCGGCTTGAAGGCTATCAGCTTGAAATGCAGGGTGAGAGAAGCCTTAAGGATGAGAAAACAAGAGAGCTGACCAATATAAAGGTTGAGCAAAGCGCAAAGGTTGAAAAACTAACAGGCATACGGGAGAATATAAAGCGAATTGAAAACACCGTCTCCATTCATTCCTCGCAAATAAATGAGCTAAACCAAAAACATACCGAAAATATAGAAAAGCAAAGTGCCAAGGAAAATGAGATAGATGAAATTTTCAAGGAAATTCAACAGCTTAGGATTCATGCAAGGGAGAAACAAGAGCTTTTGGCAAGCCTAGACAACCAAAAGGAGGAGCTTTTGGAGCGACACAGCAAGCTAGAGGAAAAACATCTTAACACCCAAGATACGTTATTTAATCTTTCCAACGAGCTTACCCGTCAAACCTCCAGAGCAGAGCAGGCAGAGGCAAACATCAGGCGACTATACGACGAAATGTGGGACGAATACAAGCTTACCTACAACACCGCCGCAGAATATCCACGTCTCACAGAGGGGCTGTTTAAGCTCCAAAAAGAAGAACGGCAAATAAAAAGCGCCATTACGGATATGGGAGAGGTAAACGTATCATCTATCACGGAGTATAAATCCGTAAGCGAAAGACTTTCCTTCCTTAATCAGCAAAAGGAGGACATTGAAGACTCGGAAGCGGAGCTTAACTCCTTGATTAGTGAGCTTACCAAGCTTATGGAAACCCAGTTTAGAGAGCAGTTTGTAAAAATTTCTGAAAATTTTGATATTGTGTTCAAGGAGATGTTTGGAGGGGGACAAGCATGTCTTAAGCTTGCCGATGAGAAAAATGTTCTTACCTCGGGAATAGATATAATTGCCCGTCCTCCCGGGAAGAATCTTCAAAGCATGTCGCTGTTGTCCGGTGGGGAAAGAGCGCTTACTGCTACGGCGCTGCTCTTTGGGATTTTGCGAATGAAGCCTTCTCCGTTTTGTATACTGGACGAAATCGAAGCGGCGCTGGACGACGCAAACGTTGTACGCTTCGCTAATTTCTTAAGAAATTTTCATACTAACACTCAATTTATTGTAATAACCCACAGAAAAGGCACTATGGAGGCGGCAGATATACTTTACGGCGTAACCATGCAGGAGCTAGGCGTGTCAAAGCTGGTTTCTGTAAGCTTTACGGAGCTGGCCGGAGCATGAGTTGGCCTGTTTGACAGCAAATTAATTTTAAAGGAGCTAGTTAATGTTTAACGTATTTTCAAAAATAGCAGAGGGACTTAACAAAACTAGAAAAAATATTGTAAGCGGAATCGAAAGTGTGCTTACTGTATCTATAAAAATCGATGAGGAGCTTTTTGAGGAGCTTTTGGAGCAGCTTGTTTTGGCTGACATTGGGGTTGAAACGGCTACCAAAATAATTGAAGGAGTTAAAACTAGAGTAAAAGCCGAGAAGGTAACTACACCGGCAGGTATAGCACCTCTATTGGCCAAGGAAACAGAAAGTATTCTTAATACGGACAATGAGCCGCTGGAATTAAAAAGCCCTACAGTAATTTTGGTTATAGGTGTAAACGGTGTGGGCAAAACTACGTCTATAGGTAAGCTTGCTTATAATTTCAAGAGCGAGGGAAAAAGCGTGCTGCTTGCTGCTGCCGATACCTTTAGAGCTGCGGCCATTGAGCAGCTGGAAATTTGGTCAGAGCGCTCGGGAGTAGAATTAATAAAGCAAAAGGAAGGCTCCGACCCTGCCGCCGTGATTTTTGACGGTGTTAGGGCAGCAAAATCCAGAAAGACAGATGTGCTTATATGCGACACAGCTGGGCGTCTCCATAATAAGAAAAATCTTATGGAGGAGCTTAGAAAAATTTACAAGGTTATAAATAGGGAGTACCCAGAGGCAAATATTGAGGTGTTTTTGGTACTGGACGCAACTACAGGGCAGAACGCCTTAAGCCAGGCTAGTCTGTTTAATGAGATTGCAGAGATTACTGGAATTATTTTAACCAAGCTGGACGGTACTGCAAAGGGCGGCATTGTTGTAGCTATTAAGAATACAATGAAAATCCCTGTACGGTTTATAGGATTAGGTGAAGGTATAGGGGATTTGGAAGCTTTTGACGCATATGCGTTTTCACGAGCCTTGTTTGATGTTAGGGAGCAGGAGAAATAGATTTATATATAAGGAAATCATTTCATAGGAGAGAATTTTATGGAGTTTAAGCTGGAATCGAAATTTAAACCTACAGGCGACCAGCCGGAGGCTATAGCGGCGTTGGTACAGGGT
>CAYWBF010000456.1:0-2315 GCA_964456085.1 uncultured Eubacteriales bacterium | reverse complement strand
CCCATATATGCTGTTTATTAGCATATCACAATTTTTAGCAAAACACAAGTTGATTTTACTTTTTCCAACAATACCAACATTTCATGTTATCGCAAATAATTTTCAGCGCCATTCCACTGCATTCGTCTTTTTTACACCGCAATTACACTAACAATTTCTCTGGATATTGATTACAAACAACGGATATACTACTCTATAAATACGAATTTAGAAAGGTGGTGTTGCCCCGTGACTACAACAAAAATACCCAATAAATTGATAAATAAAAGCTCTCCATATCTACTTCAGCACGCTCATAATCCTGTGGATTGGTTCCCGTGGGATGAAGAAGCGTTTGCAAAAGCAAAGGCGGAGGATAAGCCCATTTTCCTCTCTATTGGGTATAGCTGAATATGCTAATCTAAGTACGTGTCATTGGTGCCATGTAATGGAAAGAGAAAGCTTTGAGGATACAGAGGTAGCACGGATTCTAAACGAGGGCTTTGTATCCATAAAGGTTGATAAAGAGGAACGACCAGACATTGACAGTATATATATGAGGGTATGCCAAGCACTTACAGGTAGCGGTGGGTGGCCGACAAGCATTTTTATGACTGCGGAGCAAATACCCTTTTTCGCCGGGACTTATTTTCCTAAAAATAATTTTATTAAGCTGCTTTCAAGTGTAAAGCAATCTTGGAAAAATAATAGGGATAAGCTGCTAAGCAGCGGCGACGAAATAATTTCATTTATTAATAATGAAGAAACTTATACCCAGCCGGCTGATTCAAACCTAACAGAAAAGGCATACAAGCTTTTTAGTCAAAGCTTTGACAGTATATATGGCGGCTTCGGAAAAGAACCTAAGTTCCCTACTCCCCACAATCTAGTATTTTTACTAAAATATTACCAGGAAACCCATGAAGCGAAGGCATTACAGATGGTCGAAAGAACGCTACTCCAGATGTATAAGGGGGGAATTTTTGACCATATCGGCTATGGCTTTTCAAGGTACTCTACAGATAGGTACTGGCTTGCTCCTCATTTTGAAAAAATGCTTTATGACAACGCCTTGCTTAGTATGGCTTACCTCTACGCCTATGAGATTACGGAGAAGGTGCTTTATAAAGAGGTGGCTCTAAAGATATTTGAATATGTTGAGCGTGAGCTTACCCACAGCCACGGAGGATTTTTCTGCGCCCAAGATGCTGACAGCGATGGCGAAGAAGGCAAATACTATGTTTTCTCCCCCGAGGAGATAATTAGCGTCCTCGGAAAAGAGAGCGGAGAGCCTTTCAACGCTTATTTTGATATTACCCCAAAGGGGAATTTTGAAGGCAAGAGTATTCCAAACCTAATAAAGCAGCAAACCTTTTCAAATCTCTTCGAGCCATTATTGCCAAAGCTTTACGAATACAGAAAAGCCAGGACAAAGCTCCATAAGGACATAAAAATTCTTTTATCCTGGAACAGCCTAATGATTGCCGCTTTGGCCAACGGCTACAGAATACTTGGCAATACCAATTGCTTAAAAATGGCTGAAAATGCAGTAGGGTTTATCGAAGGCTCTCTTTCAAATAAAAATGACCTATTTGTAACCATTACTGACAGAAAAGGCTCCGGCACCGGTTTTTTAGATGATTATGCCTTTTATATTTTTGCTCAAATATCCCTTTATGAGGCTACATTAGACAAGAAATATATTATTAGAGCCAGGGAGCTTTTGGGTAGTGCCCTTGACCAATTCTACGATGAAACATCGGGAGGCTTTTTCCTGTATGGCAAGAAAAATGAGCAGCTTATTGTTAAGCCAAAGGAAACCTACGACGGTGCAATTCCCTCGGGAAATTCCGTAATGCATTTTAATTTAACAAGGCTTGCAAGCTACACCCACGACCATGAGTTATACAAACTTGTGGAAAAGCACAAGAAGTTCATGAATCAGGCTGCAAGCCACTACCCCGCTGGTTACAGTTTCTATTTGTTTTCACAATATCCCACTAAGGATATTGTTTGCGTCCTAAAAGACAAAAATGACATTAAGGAATTAAAAATTAAAACTGGATGGGTTTTGAGGGTTTTAGATGAGCCGTCCCAAGAATATTCCCTTATTAATGATAAAACTACCTATTATGTTTGCCAACATGGAAGTTGTCTGCCTCCTGTTAATGAGATTTGAGGTTACATTAGACTTATGATGAAATTTATCCAATTTATAAGATTCTCTGAAAATTAAAAAGAGCTATCTGACATTGAGTCAGTTAGCTCTTTTTTACTAATAATGCGAATCAATGGTTAAATTAAAATAAAAAAAGACAAATGGTAAAAAAAGAGAT
>CAYWBF010000455.1:0-2316 GCA_964456085.1 uncultured Eubacteriales bacterium | reverse complement strand
ATATGAACCGGCGAGAATAGGAGCCGATGCAGTACCTCCAATGTTTGCAAGGCTTGCAACACCACAAGTGAACATATCCAGCTTGAAAATTTTTGCTAACAAAAGCAATATTGCGGCATGAATAGCTAAAATCATAAATCCGGATAAAATCCACATAGGTGCGTCAGTAAGCTCAAGCAAGCTTGCACGAGAAGCAAGAAGCGCAATTACTATGTAAAGGAACGTATTTGCCACTTCGGAAGAACCGGGAATTTTACCAAGTGGCAGCATAGCACAAACAAGACCAGCAATAGTTACAGTTAATACTACCCAAGTAGATTTATCTAAAATTCCGATAGTATCCTTAAAGGTAGTACCTAAATTCTGACCTACAGCAGAAACAAGCAACGCAATACCAAGAAGAAGAATTATACTTTGGAAGGTAATAGGCTTCTTTTCTTCTCTTTCTTCTTGCTCAAGACGCTTGCAAACCTCATCAAGAGCAGAGGTATCGGCTTTAGTCCACTTATTAAACTTAACGGCAAAGTTAATTGCCCAAAGAAGGAACATAACCCAAATGGAGTAGTCAATGGAGTCAATAACCAAAGCATAAGCCATGTCAGCCTCAGCAATGTTAACTGCCGCTTGTATAGCAATCATATTGCCACTGCCACCAAGCCAGCTTCCGCAAAGAGCCGACAATGCTCTCCAGGATTCTGCCCCAAGTGCGGATTTCATTATTACGAAGGTAACAATAAATCCTATACATATGGAAACACTGGCTGCAAAAAAACCTCCAAGCATACGAGTCCCCAGCTTAATAACCTTACGAATATCGCATTTAAGCAGCATAAGAAAAATCATGGCATACAGAATATTATTTTTAAGTGCACTATATGCCGGTGCTGTGGCTGCAGAATCCCATACCTTTAGAGTACACATTATCATAGATGTAAGGTAAAGCAACACAACAGGTGGTACAAACTGAAAAAATTTCGATTTACTCTTTTGACCAGCAAAAACAAGCAATGCCGCCCAAAAAACAAGAAATGCAATATAAGTAAAACCGCTTGTAATCATAAAAATCCTCCTATGTGTTTCCTAAGATTATTGTAGCTCAAACTATAATAATGCTGTTAGCTTATATACCTCATTCCGTCTATTCCCTTTATTCCAAGACCAGGCTCGTCAGATACGGTAATATTACTTTCGTCAAATACAGCGCCCCCCTTAATAGGGTCAACACTGCAAAGCACAGGGCCGTCAAGGTCAATTTTGGTAATAATTTGTTTTGCACAAGCCAAATGCACAGCGGCATTAACACTTACCTTTGCTTCAAGCATACACCCAATCATACATTCTACGCCGTAAACCTCGGCGGCAGATATAATTTTTAGTGCATTATAAATGCCTCCGCATTTCATAAGCTTAATATTTACAAGGTCTGCTGCACGCATTTGCATGATTTTGATTGCATCCTCGGGAGAAAATACGCTCTCGTCTGCCAGCACAGGGATAGGGGAGCGCTCGGTTACATATTTAAGCCCCTCAAAATCATGAGCCTTAACAGGCTGCTCAACAAATTCAATATTAATTCCCTTGTCCTGCATACTATTAAGCATTCTAACGGCCTGCTTAGGTGTCCAAGCCTGATTAGCGTCTATACGAATACAAGCATTTTCTCCTGCTGCCTTTCTGACAGCCAGTAAGCGTTCCTCATCAAGTGCAGGATTTGAACCTACCTTTACCTTTAGGCAATTATAGCCCCGCTCAATTGCATTTACAGTATCCCTTGCCATTTCTTCCGGTGAATTCACGCTAATTGTAATATCAGTAACAATGTTTTTTCTGCTGCCGCCAAGAATTTTGTACACAGGAATGTTATATAGCTGACCGTATAAATCCCATAAGGCCATATCAGCCGCCGCCTTAGCGCTGCTATTTTTAACAATGCAGCTATGTACAGCTTTTATAACATCTTCAAAGTCATCAACGTCCCTTCCTTTAAGGGTTGGTATAATGTGGTTTTGAAGTGCCCCTACTATACTGCCTGTGGTATCTCCTGTAATAACGCCCGTTGGCGGTGCTTCACCATAACCTACATGCCCTGTATCGGTATGTATTTCGATTATGGTATCTTCCACACTTTCTACTGTCCTCAATGCTGTCTTAAAAGGTACTCTTAGCGGTACAGAAATTGCACCAATTTGAATCTCCTTTATTTTCATGGCAATCTCCTTTCTTTTTTATTAAATGTTATACTGTATAAACTCAAAAAGCAATCCTAATTTTACCAATACATAGCGCTTAATTTTATTTTCTGTTTTCAACTGACGA
>CAYWBF010000454.1:0-2320 GCA_964456085.1 uncultured Eubacteriales bacterium | reverse complement strand
AGGGTTGTAAGTGGCGCAGAGAAGGAATCGGAGATGCAATTGTCTACCAAAAAAGGACTTTGTAGAGGGGCAGGCGCTTGTTGCTGTAAATTACGGCTCAATGGATAACCACTTCCGTATAGACGGCAAGGAGTACAAGCCGCCGCTGGGCATAGCTCATTTTTTGGAGCATAAGCTATTCGAGAGCAAGGATAAAAATGTTTTTGAGCTTTTTTCTCAAAGAGGGGCAATGGTTAACGCCTATACAAACTTTACCAACACCGCCTATTATTTCACCAGCGTAGATAATTTTATGGATAATTATAAAGCGCTGCTGGAATTTACAGGGGAGCCATACTTTACCGACGAAAACGTGGAAAAGGAAAAGGGCATTATTTCCCAGGAAATAAAAATGTACCAGGACTATCCTTTTTGGAGGGTATACTTTAATCTGCTGGAGGCTATGTACCAAGAGCATGGCATAAAGCACAACATAGCAGGCAGTGTAAAATCCATACAGGAGATAACCAAGGAAATGCTGTATGACTGCTACGAAGCCTTTTATCGTCCTGACAATATGGTGATTTGCTCCGCAGCTCATATTTGTGGTGACAGCTATGAGGAGCTTTTTAAAATAGCTGAGGAATTGGTAAAGTCCAAAAAGAAGGCTCATGTGGAGAAGCTTACTCCTATGGAGGGGCCAAGGGTTAACAACAGACTTGTTGAGGAAAAAATGCAGGTATCACGACCTATGTTTAACATAGGCTTTAAGGATACGGACTTTAGCACCATAAGGGAGGAGACAGCCAAGAGAATTGCGGCTTCAAAAATGCTTTTGGACTACATTGCCGGTGATAGCTCACCATTTTATGAGAGTATGTACGAAAGGGGCTTGCTTGATAGCTCCTTTGGGATGGAGTATTTAAGCGGCGAGGGGTTTGGTGCAGCTATATTCTCTGGGTACTCGGACAAGCCTTATGAGGTGTTAAGCCACTTGCTGACGGAAATTGAGGCTCTTAAGCATAAGGGATTTGATAGGGAGCGGTTTAACGATATTAAAAACAAGCATATTGGCTTGTTTATTAGGCAGTTTGACTCAATAAACAGCATTACCGCCGGACAGGTGGACATGGTTGCTAAGGGGATTGACCTTTTTCAGCTGGTAGAGGCTTACTCGCAGGTTGACCAAAGCGATTTAATGAAGATACTAACAGGCTTTGGGGAGGACAACCACGCACTGTCACAGGTGATGCCAAAATAAAAAAGCAGCAAAGGGACTGCTTGGAATTATCTGTACACATTTTCAAGCAGTCCCTAAGGCTTATTGCGCTGCTGTATATAAGGGGGATTTATGGAACCACAGGTTGTTTTTCCGAATTTGAATATACAAATAAATATCTTACCTAGAGTTGCTTTTTCGATTTTTGGCCTGCCTATTTATTGGTATGGCGTCATAATGGTATCGGCAATTATGGTAGGATATTTGTCTGCCATGTATTTTGGCAAAAAATATGGAGAGAACACGGAGCTGTATAGTGATTTTCTCGTTTTTGCGCTTATCGTTTCCGTAATTTGCGCTAGAGCATACTATGTAATTTTTTCATGGGATTATTATAAACATAATCTTATTAAAATTTTTGCCTTTCGTGAGGGTGGCTTGGCGCTTTACGGCTCATTAATAGGGGCGGCGCTTTCTGCATTTCTTTTTACTCGGTACAAAAAAATGGATTTTTTTAAGTTTTGTGATATTGCTGCGCCTGCCTTTTGCATTGGACAGGTAGTGGGTAGGTTTGGAAATTTTGTAAACAGAGAGGCTTTTGGCACCTTTACCAACAATATTTTTGCTATGCGGTACATAAAAGATCAGGTTGATTATGTTCCTGCTTCTGTTTTGGAGCAGCTGGTGACTGTTAACGGAGTGGAGTATATTCAGGTTCACCCTACCTTTTTGTATGAGTCACTGTGGAATTTTGCTCTTTATTTTATTTTGATTTTCTATGCTAAGAGGAAGAAATTTGATGGTGAGGTAATGTTTTTATATCTTTTGGGCTACGGCTTAGGTCGTGCTTGGATTGAAGGACTGCGTACTGACCAGCTTCTTTTGTTTGGAACAGGGCTTTATGTTTCTCAGGTGTTATCTGTTCTGCTTGCTATTAGCTCCTTTGTTGTAATTTTTGCCGTAAGGCGTTTTAAGGATAGGGCAAAGGCTTAACGTTAAAAAAGCCGTCCCAAGGTTTTGGCCTTAGGGCGGCTTTTTTTTTATTCAGGTATTTTACTTTGAATGTCCTTAAGGAAGCTGCAAATCCATCTGTTAATTGCAGGGTTAATAGTGGTTTCGTTG
>CAYWBF010000453.1:0-2322 GCA_964456085.1 uncultured Eubacteriales bacterium | reverse complement strand
GCCGTGTTTTACAGCGGCAATGGATTTTTCTATAAGCTGTGCTGTATTCTTTGCTGCATCTCCCGACCTTACAGCGAGACTGCGAACCTCGTCAGCCACAACAGAAAAGCCCTTGCCGGATTCTCCTGCTCTTGCAGCCTCTACGGCGGCGTTAAGCGCCAGTAGGTTTGTTTGGAAGGCAATATTATTGATGGTTTGTATAATATTGGCAATCTCGTCGGAGGTTTTGCTTATTTCCTCCATAGCTTCTACCAGCTTAAGCATCTTAGCGTTGCCCATTTCTACCTCGTCGGCGGCTTCGGCGCTTATAACTACGGCAGACTTGGCGTTTTCTGCGCTGGCGTGAGCCTTTTTGGTAATCTGCATGGTAGTTTCCGATAGGTTGGCTACGGAGCTGGACTGCTCTATGGAGCCTTGGGACAATATTTGTGAGCCTTGGGAAATTTGGTTAGAGCCTAGGGTTACTTGATTGGTTGCGCCTCTTATTTCCTTTAGTGTTGAATTAAGGGCGTTGATTATCTTATTCAATGATACCTCAAGTATTTTAAAGTCTCCCTTGAATTCCATAGCCGTCTTACAGGTCAAATCCTTATCTGCCAGCAAGCCAAGTACCCGTGTTATTTCATTAATATAGGTTTTAAGTGAAGCAATAGTTTCGTTAACGGAGGTTTTTATTGGTGCAAAATCCCCGAGGAAATCAATATTAATGTGTACATTAAGATTTCCATCCCTCATTTTTCCCATGACTGCAGAAATATTGGTCACATATGCACGTTGAACGTCTATCATTTCATTAATGGAGGTTTTAAGGCCATTAAAATCCCCCACAAAATCGTCCTTAATATACTCCGACAAAATTCCGCCCTTAAGCAGCTTCAACACCCGTGAAGCTTCTTCGATATACGAATTAATCTTAAATAGAGATTCATTCACAGATTCCTTTATAGGGGCGAAATCACCGAGATAATCCTCATCTATCTTAACAGACAGGTTACCGCTGGAAATCTCCTTCATAACAGAGGAAATGTTTTGAACATATTTTTTGTTGCTGTCAATCATTTGGTTCATGTTTATAGAAAACTCGTCTAGGTGAGAGCGAGCCGTAATATTTGTAGAAAAATCGCCAACAGACACCTTTTTCATTATGTCTATCCATTCCTTCATCATGTCGGTTATTCGCAGGAAGGATTGCGTTACAAGGCCAACCTCGTCATCTGACACATCATTGGTGCTTAGGCTAACGGTCAAATCACCTGTATCCACCATTCTGGAAACAAGTCCAGCGATTTTGTTAAGAGGTTTTATTTTTCTGCCGATTAAGGCGATTATCACAAGCATAGACAATACAGTGGCAATAACACTAACAACAATACCCACAATAATGCCCAGATTTATAGAGGCATTAGCCTCGGCAGGTACCACCGCCGCCCCTATTATCCATGGCTTATCAATGCTTGCAAGCTTAAAGGGGATATAATAGAAATCCAAGGTCTTATTAAAAACTGCGCTAAAGCTTCTTACTACTTGATATGTATTGGTGTTTATGGCGGTGTTAATAGCCTTTAGATCTTCATCGTAGCCCTTCCATGCATCATCAAGGTTTTTGCCAAAGTCCTTTTCCGTGTTTGGGTAGTAGGCCAGAATTTTATTTGAGCTTATTAAAAATAGGTAGCCGCTTTTAAATATCTTTACATTAGAGAGGTTCTCCTCAAAAAATTTAACGTCCACATCTGTGCCCAGCACCCCGGCAAACTGTCCGTTTACATAAAATGGTGTTGAAATAGTAACCATTAACACTGGCTTGCCATTAACTTCAAACATGTAAGGATCTGTTACAAAGGTTTTGCCTGTCTCCTTGGCACCCTTAAAATAATCTTGCTGTGTAAACTCATCATAAGTGCCTATCTCTGAATACTCAAATCCTGACGTGCCCTTAAACACATAGGGGTTAAAAGCGTCCTTTTCACCATAGCTCCCGTCCTCTTCCAATAACATGTGCTTCTCAAACATTATGCCTATACCTGTTATTTCCGTAGACCTTAATAATGCTTGCCCCAGTATACTAACCGCGCTATTCCTATCCAAATTATTTTCTTTAAGTTCGGTTTCAATAACTGTGGTTAAGGTTTCTGTTGTGGAAATAAGCTTTTCGATTCTTGTTGTCAAGTCTCCCTCAGAGGTATAGGCCAACTCTAGGGTATACTCCTTTGACAGACTGGTAGAAGTTCTGTAAAATATCAATAATACAGAGGTAAGAGCCACTGCCATTGATATACAAAACAAACCAATAGCGGGTAAAGATATTTTCCATTTTAATGATGT
>CAYWBF010000452.1:0-2322 GCA_964456085.1 uncultured Eubacteriales bacterium | reverse complement strand
TGTATCCTTATTAAAGAGTACTGCCTTGATTGGTTTGCCAATAAGCCGCATTCCTTCACCAACAGAAATAACCTCTTGGCCAAACACTTCCTTGTCGCCTACCATTAAAATAACGTTGCCATTGCTAAATTTAACGGAATCCACTTTGCCCTCAACAAATTCTTTAGGCTGAAGCTTTTCGTCGTAAACAACGGCTTGAATGTATTTTCCAATAAGACCCATATTTTGTGTGGTAGCTAGAGTCTCGTAAATACTGTCAAGCTTGTTTGAGCTGATGTCCTCATTATGAACGTTTGTAACCTTATCAAGAGGTACGTCCTTATCCCCAATCTTAAGATAAGTGTCACCGTTCTTTTTGGTTACAGCCGTTACAATGCCGTCAACCTCTTCATATTGCAAGGTTGCATCGTTGTAAAAAGCAGCTTCAACTCTCTTGCCAAGCAATGCATAGCCTTGAGACTGAGCAGTGCTTTTGTTCATATTCTGCATTTGCTCCAAGGATGAGAATTGAGCCATTTGGGCAACGAAGTCCTTATCCTCCATTGGGTTTAGAGGATCTTGGTATTGAAGCTGAGTAACCAACAGCTTTAAAAATGCGTCCTTACCCAAGTCGCTGTTATATTCCCTTGGCTTAGGCGTATTTTCATTTTTTATAATTTCTTCGCTGTATTCCTTCCAAAGCTCGCTGATTGATGATGTAGTGCTCATTTTGCCACTTCCTTTTTTATTTCTTAGGCCTAGGCTGTTAAATCAACCAGAGCATCTGAGTCAGCAACAGGCTGTACTTCTTCAACCTCCGCTGCTGCGATTCCATTAATGATTTGGGTAAATCGGGCGGAATTTTTTTGCTGCTGAGCCATAAATTGCTTCATGCGCTCCTCGTTTGCAGAATCCTGCCCCACTGATACAGAAAGCTCGGAGACATTAATGCCCTGCTCCTGCAAAGCAGACTTAAGCTGATTGAAATTCGATTCAATTGCTTCCTTAACCCTTTGGTTTTCGGCTTGAAACTGCGCTGAGACTATACCGTTTTGGACAGAAACCTTTAGCGTAACCTCACCAAGCTGCTCTGGTTTTAATACCATTTTCATTTCTTGAACGTTATCGGTGATGGTAACCTTTATTTTGTCCATGATTTGATTTACAACTTCTTGGGGATTCGTGTTTCGAGGACTGTCAATATGCTTAACTATAGTTTCAACCACTTTTGACTCAGTATTTGAGCCTGAAACAGGGTTTTGGTTTACTATTTCCTCTATTATTTTCGTTGTACCATTTTCAGGGGTGCTTACCTCAACCTTAACTTGGGTTTGTGCCGGCTGTCTTTGACTTTCCTGCTCTGTGCTTTGTTTGTCCTGTAAGCCTTGGTTAGCAACTTCATCAAGTGGTTTTGTGTTCATATCGGCTTGTACCTGTTGGTCTGCCTTTGTTGTTTCTCTTTCTACAGGCTTAGTTACATCAGCTTGCTTAGTTGTTTGAGCGGCAGATGTTGCAGAAACTTGGCCTACTTCCTCTTTTTTATCAGTAGAAAGTACCTCCACCGACGCTTGATTTATGATTTGGGTAGTTGGCGTTTGTGCTGTAGCCTCATTCTGCTGCTTACTATCACTCACAATATTTGCAGCTTCCTCAAACAGCTTACTGATATTCGGAATCTTTAAAAGCTCAACAGGGCTGTTTACATCAAACGCCTGCTGCATGAAAGCGTTCATGTTTTTCTGCTGCGAAAGCTCTTGTGGTGTAATATTTAACGTTTGTAAAATATTAATTACGCTCTCTGCCGTTAAATTTAAAAGCTGAGCAAGCTCATTTACCATTTTCATGGCCGCCTCATCTTGTTCTATAGCCGCTTTTAAATCACCCTTTGAATTGTCAGTAGCTTTTGTCTCTGTAGCTTTTGTGCTGTTTTCTGTAGCTGCTGTGGATTTCTGCTCCTCCTGGTCATTAACTTGTGCAGTTTGAGTTTCTTCCTTTGATGTAGCTTCTGCAGCTTTATCGGCAGCATTGTTTTCTGTAGAATTTTTTTCTGGCTTAGACGATACCTTTTTTTCAGGTTCTGCCTTTCTAGCTGTTTCGTTTACCTCGCGGCTTCTGTTTTTCTGGCTATCCTTTGTTTTAAACTCCTTATCAGAAAAATTATCCTTTCTGTCAACGCCGGAGCTTTTTCCGCTTGAAAAGTCGTTCTTCCCACCTTTGTCCTCAAACCCTTTATTTGCGGACATTTCCAAAACCTTGTCAAAGCCGAAACCGTTTTGCGGCTTAGCCGTACCAAAGCCTGGGGTATAGGCTGATGAATCACCTGCGGAAATCTTTTTGGTAAAT
>CAYWBF010000451.1:0-2328 GCA_964456085.1 uncultured Eubacteriales bacterium | reverse complement strand
ACCTTAAATTGGTAGAAAGGTTAGTTGATGAATTAGATTTAGTAGTTGAATTATTGTCTGAGCTGCTGGTTTTATTTAGCTTTCCCATTTGAAGATGATTGCTCATGGGCATTACAGATGAAACATTTTGTAGTGTCATAATTTTTCTCCTTTTTAATTTGACATTTTGCTCCAACATACAAAAAAATAGGCTATAATGCTTATTGCTTTAGCATTAAAACAAATGTAGTTTTTATGGGCGCAATAACTACATTTGTTTTCATGATTTATTTCGGTAGATTAGAAAAAAACATTAGCATTATTTTCCTGAAGTAAAAGTACTATTCAAGGAACTCATAACTGCAAATAGTTAAAAAAAGAAGCTTCAGCACTTATAAAATGTTGAAGCTTCTTTTTGGTATTCTCTTTGCTCCTTAGATTTTACTTGCTATAAGCAAAAGCAAATATTCTAAAGGACTTCTTTTATATAGTTGATATGTGTAGTGTGGGCGTTCTTCTGTGTCGCTTAATATTTCATTAAGGTTGAACCTATATTTGTTTCCTTCAGTCAAGGAAAACTGATTGGTTGCATAGGTAAAGTTTTTAGAGCTAATGATTGCCGTTTCATATCCATAAGTTGAAAACTCGCACAGTAACTCTTTCAAAGCGGATTTATTAATATAGATAGTGTTATTTCGTATTTCCAAAACATTGTTGTATAAATTGGCATCAATAATTTTGCTTAATGTGTAGTCTGAATTGCATATGATAATTTCAAAGGTTGAATTGTAGTCTCTGTTAACATTAATGTGATTTGTAAAGGCACATTGAACCACGGCACTTACTAACATAAAAAGAATTGCTGCTAAAGAAGCTATACTTGTACAGTTATATTTTATAGGCTTATAGTTATACATGGCATCTATCCTGTTTTTTAACATATAGTAATAATCAGAAAACCCAAAACCAAAAACAGTCTTATGGTTGGAACAGCCTTTTATTAATAAACGCCCATAGGTTTCACGAGCATTATTTTGAAGGCCTAAAACTTGATTGTCACATAATATTTCGGTATCTTGGCGAAAATGTTTGCAAAACCTGAGCATAACAGGATTAAACCACATAAAGCCTTCAATAAGATTAATGATCCAGTTTTTAACAGTATCTCCATTTTTTATATGGGTAAGTTCATGCAAAAATATTAGGTAAAGCTCGTCGTTTGTATATTTTTCTGTGTAATTGTCAGGAATTAAAATATATTGCTTAAAAATGCCGTATGATACCGGAGAATCAATAAAGTCTGCTATTTGAACATTTATCCTTTTATTTATCGCTAAAGTTAACTTAGCTTTTGCTACCAACCCTTCTCTATCATAAAAAGAGGAAAATTTCCTCAATAGCTTTTGTATTTTAATAAAATTAAATAAGCAAGAGATTATTTTGTAAACAACAACTGAAAACCATAAAATCGTTAGAAGGAGAAAAATAATGTACAAAAAATCAGAGTAGGATTTTCCAGTGAACAATGCATTAAGCAAAAGTGCTGTTAAATTATCGTTTACTTTAAGGCTTGCAAGTGGAGGGCTAAGAATTAAAAGAAACCAGCAATAATAGTTTGTTTGTGCATTAAGCTTTAAAAACGTTGCTTTCTTAAAAAAACATATTCCAAAATAAATGAGACTGAAATAAAAGGATATGTAAACCCACCTAACGAATAATATATTAAGCATAAATAAGAAGGAGCTAAGAACATTGTTTTGGAAAACAAGCCTTTGGAAAGTATCCATTACATTATTCATTTGAGGTACCTTCTTTTTCTGTTAAGAGCTGCTTTAAGCTTTCTATTTCTTTTTGAGACAATGTAGTGTTTTCTAAAAAAGCAGAAAACATTTTTTTTATATTATTCTCGTAGTATAAGCTTAAAAACTGCTTGCTTACCTCTAATACGCAATCCTTCTGTTCCACAACGGGAAAGTAATAATATAGCTTAGAATTTTTTTCATCTATTTTAAAATCAACAGCTTTTTTAGCTATTAACCTTCTTAATAGTGTTTTTATTGTAGTCATTTCAAGGTTCTTTTCTACTTGCACCTTTTCAACAAGCTCAGCGGCAGTTAAGGGGGATTTTTCCCACAGCTTGTTCATAATTTGCCATTCGCTTTCTGAAATGTGGGGTAGATTTTTCTTCATATCAGTTACCTCCTTTTTCAATTATTATTATATACTCTCAACCACAGGGTTTGCAAGTGTACGAGAATTGCCATCTAAAATCATAGCTAATATGCCTAACTCACATTATAGTTAATTTCAAGTAAAACAGTAACACAAAGCATCATCAAAACAAGAAAA
>CAYWBF010000450.1:0-2328 GCA_964456085.1 uncultured Eubacteriales bacterium | reverse complement strand
AACAACCGTTAATACACCTGTCGAGAATGCCTCTACAAGTTCTTCCGTAGTCCAAATGCACCCCTCCGCTATGACCGGTTTACCGCAGTTTGCGACAAGGCGTTTCATCAGTCCGAAGTTTGGGAGTTTTTCATCTTTTGTGTATGGGGTGTAGCCGCACATTGTAGTACCGATAAAATCAAAACCTATTTCTGCGGCTCGTATACCTTCCTCATATGTGGAACAGTCTGCCATAAAAAGTTGTTTGTCAAAGCGTTCACGCAGTGGTGCAAAAACTTGCTCTAATGATTTTCCGCCGGGGTGGAGTCTGTTTGTTGCGTCGATAGCGATTATATCACAGCCACATGCCACAAGCTCCATGACCTCCTCGGAGGTAGGGGTTATATACACATCGCTGTCGGGATATACCTTTTTTATTATTCCGATGACGGGTAAGTCTACTGTTTTTTTTATCTCCACTATATCGACTGCGGAATTTGCTCGTATGCCGCAAGCTCCCCCTTCAGCCGCCGCATATGCCATACGTGACATTATATATGGTGAATGAAGCGGTTCGTCCGGTAAAGCCTGACATGATACGATTAAACCACCGTTGATTTGTTTTATAAGAGTGTCATAGTTCATGATAAATCCTCCTCAAGTGAGTAGGGGTATTAGCCCTTGACTGCACCCATTGTAATACCTTGAGTAAAATATTTTTGAAATGCAATAAAGACTATAACAATAGGCAAGGCGGCGCAGGTTGCGCCTGCCATGAGCACGCCATAATTTATTGCGTCCTCCAGCTGCAAAAGAGCAACGCCTAAGGGCAGAGTTAGGCGATTAATATTGTTAACCATAATAAGCTGTAAAAAATAATCATTCCAAGCACTAATAAAGGTGAATATAGCAAGGGCTGCTATACCTGGCTTCACTAACGGCACAACTATTCTAAAGAAAATACCAAGTTCTGAGCAGCCGTCTATATCTGCCGCTTCTATAAGCTCTGAGGGCAAGGTTTCGGAAAATTGCTTCATAAGGAAGATTCCAAAGGGCCAGCCTACTGCCGGCAAAATAATCGCTGCTATAGAGTTGTGGAAGTTCCACTGTGCAACAAGCCTAACCAGGGGCACTAAAATAACCTGCTTGGGCAGTGCCATAGCTCCTACAAAAAGAGAAAAAACCAAGGCTCTGCCGGTAAACTGCTTTTTTGCAATAACATATCCGGCCAAGGTTGAGGTTATACAAACCAAAACCATTGTAGCTAAGGATACAACAATGCTGTTTGTCAGCCAAACAAAAGCCGGATTTCTTACAAACAGCGTCTTATAGCTTTCTAAAGTAGCAGCGGTAGGAAACCACTGAGGTGGGATTTCAATAGCCGTTGCCTTTGATTTAAAGGAGCCTGTAGCAACCCAGTAAAATGGGAAAATAAAAAAAACCGCCAAAATACTTAAAAACAGCATATTAATAAAATTTAAGACCCTTTTCATTATCCCACCCCCTTAATAGCTTACGTCTTTACCAAATACCTTAAACTGAACAAAGGAAAATAAGCCGATAATAGCTCCCAGCACTACGCCCATTGCAGCGGCATAGCCAAATTGACCTAGGCGAAATGCTTTTTCATACACTAGATACATTACCGTAGAGGTAGCATAGTTTGGCCCACCGGAGGTAAGAAGCTGAATTAGTGCAAAGCACTGAAAGGAATTTATTGTGGAAATTACCACTATGTAAAGAGTTGTAGGCATTAAGCAAGGCCATTTTATAAAGCGGAAAACCTCCCATTCTGTAGCGCCGTCAATACGTGCCGCCTCCAAATAGCTATCGGGTATGTTGCCCAGGGAGGCAATGTACAGAATAATCGGCTGCCCTACCGAGGTTGTTAAAAGCACCACCATAATAGCAATCAGAGAATACCGCCTGTCTGCCAACCACATTATTGGTGATTGAATTATGTTGGCGGTTTCAAGCACATAGTTTAATACACCTGCAAGCGGGTCAAATATCCATTTCCAAACAATTGTCAAGGATACAGAGCCAATTACTACAGGTAGATAAAAAACCGTCCGAAAAAAGGAGCGTGTTATAGCATGCTTATGATAAATGGCGTTTGACACAAAAATAGAGAACAGCACAATAAAAGGCACAGTGCCTATAACCAAAAGCAATGTATTAGTTAGAGAGCGAATGAAGATTTCGTCCTTTAAAATGCTTATGTAATTATCTAGGCCAATAAAAATAAAGTTTTTTAAGGTATAATTATAAAAGCTTGTATAAATACCTTTAATAATTGAGAAAAGAAAAAAAAACGCAAAAAAACAAAGGGAAGGCAGTAAAAACAAA
>CAYWBF010000449.1:0-2329 GCA_964456085.1 uncultured Eubacteriales bacterium | reverse complement strand
TGACCTCGTCTTTAATGGCTGTAAGGTTTAGCTTGCCTTCCTCAAAGCCGATTACTCGCCTGTATAAATCCTTTGCGCCTGCGTTACCCGTCATAACTATAATTACGTTACGCAGGTCGGCTTTTTTTCCTGAATTGTCAGTAAGACTGCCGTAGTCCATAATTTGAAGAAGAACGTTGTAAATATCTGAGTGTGCTTTTTCTATTTCATCAAGTAGCAGCACACAGTGGGGTGTTTTTTTTATTGCCTCTGTCAAGAGTCCGCCTTCATCATAGCCAACATACCCCGGGGGTGAGCCTATTAGCCTAGCTACGGAGTGCTTCTCCTGATACTCACTCATGTCGAAGCGAACGAGGCTTATACCCAGACACTTTGCAAGCTCCTTTGCTACCTCTGTCTTTCCCACACCAGTAGGCCCTACGAAAAGCAGCGAAGCTATTGGACGCTCGGAGTCATTAAGCCCCAGACGAGATGCCTTTATTGCGTCAACAGACAGCTTAATCGCCTCGTCCTGCCCAAAGATTTTTTCCTTAAGCCTTGCTTCCAAGGTCTTAAGGCTTTCCGTTTCGTCGCTGGTAACTGTGGCCACTGGAATTTTGGCTATCTGAGCTACTGTCCGCTCAATGTCAGCAGCTGTAATCTCTACAGCCGTTCCTGCATCTGCGCTCATTCTTACAAATGCGCCTGTTTCGTCCATTACATCTATTGCCTTGTCGGGTAAGAAGCGATCTTTCATATACTTTCCCGTGAGCCTGCAAATAGACTCAATAATCTCCTTGCTGTAGCTAACTCTGTGATATGCTTCATATTTATATTTAATGCCGTCCAAAATCTCTACAGCCATAGCCACAGAAGGCTCCGGCACATCTATACGCTGAAACCTCCTTGCAAGCGCTCTGTCCTTTTCAAAATATTTTTTATATTCCTCAAAGGTTGTAGAGCCTATAAACCGTATTTCGCCGCTGGATAGGTATGGCTTCAAAATAGAGGTTGCGTCCATGCCCTTGCCGGAGATTGAGCCTGCTCCTACGATGGAGTGTATTTCATCTATATAAATAATAGGGTTTTTCGTCTGCTTTATAATCTCCAATAGCTTAACAAGCCGCTCCTCAAAATCTCCTCTGTATTTTGTCCCGGCTAAAACGCTGCCTAAATCTAGGTAATAAATTTGGGCGCTATGAAGCTGCTTTGGAGCCTTGCCGTTATCAATAAGCTGGGCAAGCCCCTCTACTATACTTGTTTTGCCTACACCCGGGTCCCCTACATGCACCGGGTTATTTTTTAGTCTGCGGCACAAAACTTGCATTGTTCGCACCAAAATATCCTCTCGGAACAAGCATGGGTCTAAATCGCCCTTTCGTGCCTTTTCCGTAAGGTTTATTGTATACGCCTGCAAAAAATCCTTTTCCTTGTCTCGTTTGGAGGTGGATGGCTCCTGCTCCTCGCTTTCCATATCTTCCATTCTGGCTATGTTTCTAAAAAGCATTATGGCATCTACGCCGTTGCTTAGCAGCACATATACGGCGTAAGACTCCTTTAGGCTGAATATGGCCAAAATAACGTCACCTAGTGTAATTATCTCCTTTGTGCCCATGCCCTCGCTTCGCTCTGCCAGCTCAAACATCTGTATAAATGAATAGGAATCCTGTGGCTGCTCTGATTCCCGTTTTGGAATCTTTGTATCAAAAAATTCATTAAGGTCGTGGGTGATTTGCCTAATATCGCCGCCGCTGTTTTCTATCAGCTCCTTACCCAAGTCAAACATTATGGCGGCGTACAGAAAATGCTCGGGGGTAACGTACTCGTGGCCGTAGAGCCTAGCCTCGTTTAAGGCTACCACATATACCTGATTTGTAATACTATCTAGTCTCATCACTTTCCTCCTCTTCTATGGAGACTGTTAGGGGAAAGCCCTTTTCGCTTGCATATTGCATGGTTTGCATTTTCTTGGTAACTGCAATGTCGTAGGTGTACACACCTACTATGCCCTTGCCTGTTTCATGAACAAGGGTCATAAGCCTTGCCGCCTCTACAGAGGTTTTGTCAAAAACCTTCATGAGTACCCACACCACGAAGTCCATAGTTGTTATTGGGTCGTCGTGCATAATGACTGTGTACATTTTGGGCAGGCGTATGGATAGCTTGGTAATTACGGCTTCTTCTGTTTTTTGTGCCATTTTATTTCCCCTCGTTTATACGGATTATAATAGACCACACGATTTATGATTCTTTTTAATTTATATAGAAAGTCTTGGAGGAGCTGCACACCCCCAAACCCCCAAGCTACAATGAATGTTAAACAAAAAAAAGTTAATATTTTTATAGGGAG
>CAYWBF010000448.1:0-2330 GCA_964456085.1 uncultured Eubacteriales bacterium | reverse complement strand
CTTATTATTAATTCTCTCATTGTATTTTGTCGCGCCACCAAAAAGAAATAATCTAGAGGGTAATATTCAAATCCCAAAATCCTACCCCAACCTTATTTTTTTTTGTCCTCTCCCCATGGCAGTCTGAACCACCGGACATAAGCAGACCCTTATCCTGGCAAAAATCACGGAGTGTTTTTCTCTCTTCTAAGGAAAAGGTTGAGTGATACACCTCGACGCCGTCAATTATATTATCACTAACCAGTCCTTCTAAAATCTCCATAGGCTTATTTGCCTTATAGGTAAACAAATGAGCAAGAAATACCTTGCCCCCAGCATTTCTTATAACCTCGGAAATTTCCGCGGCAGAGTACATAATATCCGAGTAGTCAATATGAAAGAAGGAATCCTTGTTTGAGGTAGCGCTCCTGAAAAACATTGCAACGCTGCTCCATTCCTCCTCGGAAAAATATTTGCGGTTTTGCTCATGGCTCCGTAGAGCTTGATAAATCTGAAAGTGGGGCAAAGGTGGCAATGTGCCGCCGGAGTAGCTTGGAGGGCAGTCGTGGGGAATATTATTCCCGTCAAGCTTGTTTAGAAGTTTTCTATATTCTGCCTGCCGAAAAATTAGTTCCTTTTCTTCGGTTAAGTTTTTCTTGAGCCAGCTATCTATACATCCAAAATCCTTGAAGTCATATCCAAGCAGTTCTATTCTATAATCCCCGAACAAGCAGTTTATTTCAACGCCGGGTATTATCTTGCCTTGGAATAAGCTTTCTACCGGCAAAGTCTTTAGCTCGTTGTAGGCCTCAACAGTATGATGGTCAGTTATGGACGCTACAGAAACCCCGGCCTTAGCTGCCTCTGCTAAAATTTCGCTCACAGACATAGTTCCGTCGGAATAGGTTGTATGCAAATGTAAATCTATCAAGCAATTCACTCCTTCTTAATAAAACCCTGCCAATATTTATTCTTTAATAATGGGAAGCCTTTGAGTAAAAATCTTGTTGGCAATAAAAGCAATAGAGCCAACCAAAGGCGCTGCCCCAAAAAATCCAGACCTTATAACCTTAACTTGGTTAAATTGAAAGGTTCCCGTATTGTTGATTCTGGACTCAAGGATTTCTTCCACAATCTGCCCAGAACCGTTGGAGTCGTAGCCAACAATGATTATGGACAAATCAAGAATCTTAAGCAGATTAAGCAAAGCAAAGGAAACGTAGCCGCAAAATTCGTTAAGCACTGTTATGGCTAATGCATCACCTTTGTTAGCTGCGTCTACTATGGTAGGCCAATCGGGGCTGACTATATTGCCTAGAGGTGAGGCTTTATACAAAGGGGCAAGCTCGGAGATTTTCCCACACATATTAGATATGTTGGCATAAAGCTCTAGGCAGCCGATATTGCCGCAGGAACATTTTGGGCCTGAAAAATTTATTGAGGAGTGGCCAATTTCGCCGCTAAGCCCAAGATTTCCGTCGTAAAGCTTATTTTCCAGCACGAACCCCGACCCAATGCCATTCATAATATGAAGGTAGGCAAAATTATCCACGTCCTTCCCTATACCGTAAAGCTTTTCCGCCAAGGCTCCGGCGCTGGCATCATTAATAAGATAGGTAGGCAGTCCTGTGGCTCTCTGAATTATGCTTACTATAGGAAGATTTTTGATATTAACCAGAAGGGCAGGATTTAATATTGTGCCCGTAACAGTATTAAGAGGCCCTACGGAGGATATGCCTATGGCAATAATAGGGCGAGGAGTTCGCTCTTTGAGCACTCTGAAGTTTTCCAAAAGCAAATGGGTAAGGCTGTCCTCGGAAATATCCAGATTAAAATAATTTATTACCTGGTCGTAAATTTCTCCGCTCAAATCGGAAATTATAATTTGGCACAGCCCTCTCTTGACCAACATTCCGCATATGCAGGGGGATTTTTTTGAGATGGTCAGCATTATTGGAGGGCGACCGGAGGTTGCGGCGCTTTCCTGTTCAAGGGAGTCGGCTTCCGTTTCGTCCACTAAGCCTTGCTCGATAAGCTCCGCTACTAGGTTTGTAATAGTCATTTTGGACAGCCCTGTGGTTCTGGATAGATCTGCTCGTGAAAGTCTCCCTGTAGTAGCCACAAGCTTCAAAATTAGAAATAGATTCTTTTGCTTTAGATTTTTGGTATTGGGTACATATTGCTTGGTCATGGTCATGTATCCTCTTAATTTTTTTGGACTAGCAGAAGGTTTATGTCGGTGTTTTGGATATACTGGCGTTCTTTGAAAACTAATAGGGTAAAGTATAGCATAGTTTTTGAAAACATTCATTTATAAAATGAATTTACTTAATGTGATAAATATTATCCAT
>CAYWBF010000447.1:0-2349 GCA_964456085.1 uncultured Eubacteriales bacterium | reverse complement strand
AAAAAGACAATGAGTAAAGAACCGAAAAAAATAGAGAGTTTTTATAATCTTCTTGCTCAAGCCGCCCCTTTTAGAGAAAAAATTGCAGAGCTGAGCCTTTTAAACACTCCTGAAGGGAAGGAGCAGGCATATCACATTTATTTTGAAGACTATAAGCCTCTATTTGACGATGCGGCAAATGTAATTATCGACATTACTAAGGACATAAATGGACTTTCGGAGAAGCAAGGCGTTGAAGCCGCCAAAGCTACAAGCATCGCTTACATTATAGTAATATCCGTATTTGTTTTAAGCGTACTTATTGTTTTTCTTATGGTTGTGGTAATTTCTAAGTCTATTGCTACCCCTGTAGGAGAGCTTGAGAAGGCTGCTACTGAAATAGCAAAGGGTAACCTTAATGTTAACCTAAGAGTTACGAGCAAAGATGAAATCGGTATGCTTACAGAGTCCTTTATTACGCTGAGAGATACTATATTGAACCTCACCAATAAAATCAATGCCGTAGCCATAGAACTTGGTAAAGGTGACATTGAAGCTACTATTAACGAAGATGAATTTGAGGGTGAATTTAAAGGTGTAGCAAAGTCTTTCAATTCTACAGTATATTCCTTAATAGATGATACCTTAAGTATTCTTGGCGGCTTCTCAGAATTTGGAAATGGCAACTTTAACGTTCACCTTAAGCCGTTTCCCGGTAAAAAGGCTCTTGCCAACGAGAAATTTGAAGACCTCAAAGAGAACCTTCAATCTGTTAATTCAGAGGTATCCACGCTTATTAATGCTGCAATAGACGGCAGGCTTGATGCTAAGGTTGACACCAGCAAATATAAGGGTGACTGGCACAACATTACCGAAGGGCTTAACGATTTACTTGAGGCTGTAAACAATCCTATAGAAGAAGCGAACAGTATTTTAGCAGAGCTTTCAACCGGTAACTTTAATCTTACTGTAAATAAAAACTTCAAGGGCAGCTTCGCATCAATGATGAATTCCTTTGAGAAAATGGTTACATCTACCGGTTCATATATTAAGGAAATTACTGAGGTTTTGGAAACTGTGTCCTCTGGCGACCTAAGAGTAAATATTTCCAGGGAGTATGTAGGTCAGTTTGATTTGATTAAAAAATCAATTAACAACATTGTTAATACACTACGAAACACAATTTCTGAAATATCTGCTTCCGCAAACAACGTTTTGACTGGAGCAAGACAAATTTCCGAAACCTCTATGCAGCTGGCTAACGGTGCTAGTAACCAAGCAAGCTCTGTGGAGGAGCTTAACGCCTCAATCACTACAATCAACGAGCAAACCCGTGAAAATGCTCAAAATACACAGAATGCTAACGAATTGTCCAAAAAATCAATAACAGGCGCTAAGAAAGGTAACGAGGAAATGACCAAAATGTTACATTCTATGGAGGATATTAAAGAGTCCTCTAAGAATATTTCCAAAATCATTAAGGTTATTGATGATATTGCCTTCCAGACAAATCTTCTTGCTCTTAATGCAGCCGTAGAGGCAGCAAGAGCCGGAGAGCATGGTAAGGGCTTCGCAGTAGTTGCCGAGGAGGTTCGCTCTCTTGCAGGCAGAAGCCAGCAAGCCGCCAAGGAAACCTCTGTATTAATTGAGGATTCTATTCTTAAGGTAACAGGCGGAACACAAATCGCTACTGTTACGGCAGATGCTTTAAAGTCTATTGTTGCAGATATTAATTCTGTATCAGAAATTATAGATTCTATATACAATGCCACCGCAGACCAAGCCGAGAGCATTTCTCAAATCAACAACGGCATAAGTCAAATTTCCGAAGTAGTACAATCCAACTCCTCTACCTCTGAGGAATCTGCCGCCGCCGCTCAAGAGCTTAACAGCCAAGCAGAACTACTTGCTCAAATGGTTTCAAGCTTTAAGGTATAAGATACATAGCAAACTTAAAGTCGCAAATTAAAACCCCCACATCAAATAATTTTATTTGATGTGGGGGTTTTTGATTTTGCTTAGGTTTGATTAAGCAGGCTCATTCAACCAAATTTTTTAAATCCTTAACAGGAATATAAATACTACCTCTATAGATAATCGGCTCATGGTAAAGATACGACTGCTGACCAAAGCTAGTATACTGTGGCTCACCGATTTTAAGGCCTGCCTGACCAAAGGTAACCTCTCCGCTCTCGGTAACATTGTACGCTACATCAAAAATCTGGCTTAAAGCCTTAAGCTCAACAAATTCCAAGCCGAAAAGAGTGTATGTATCAGCTGTAGCCTTAGTTTCTCCTATCTTAATTTCCTGTGGCGTAGCAGGTTGTCTTTTATCTGGGCTTTTAAAGGTTGAGTAAACGGCAGTACCCG
>CAYWBF010000446.1:0-2353 GCA_964456085.1 uncultured Eubacteriales bacterium | reverse complement strand
GAGTGTAGCTCACCCAGGACTTTAGTTTAAGCACGTTATTAGAATATATTGCTGTATCTCATTTATTAATGTAAATACTGCCTGTTATTAAGCTGACTGTGGTTCCCGACAGTATGCTGCCTGTAGTTTTTTCATTATAATTGGAATCGGCAAAGCAAAAAATTTGGCAAAAGAAAAGTATGAAAGGGAGTTATACAATTATGAAGTCAAAAAGCGCAGTTGTTTTAACCTGCCTTGTTGCACTGGCAGTAGTGTTGGGTTTGCTTTCGCTTAACGGCATTGTCATTAGGAAGGAAAGTGTTATTCAACCAGAGGCACCTAAGATCGAAGCCTCTGCCTCAGAAGCTAATGCAGAAGCCTCTGAAGCAGAAGCAGAAGCAGAGCCTCAAGAACCTATCGTTATTCCGGAGCAAAGAATCCTTGGTATTAATCAGATTAAGCAAGGTCTTGACCTAAGAGGCGGCGTTTCCATAACCTATGAGGCGGATGTGCCTAACCCATCACAGGACGAAATGAACTCTGCCATTTCTCTTATCCGTGGAAGACTTGACCGTAGAAACTACACCGAGGCCGAGGTTGCTCAGCAGGGTGCAAACCGCATTAGAGTTGATATTCCTGGGGTAGATGACGCAGAGAAGGCTATTTCTGATATAGGTCAAACAGCGCAAATCGGCTTTTTTGACGTAGACGGCAATATGCTGCTAAGCGGTAGCCATGTTGTTAACGCTTCCAAGCAGGTTCAAAACAGCGGACAGGGCGGCGCTTCTGAAATTGTTGTAAAGCTGGATTTCTCCAGCGAAGGTGCTGCGCTTTTTGAAGAAGCAACAGGAAACAACATTGGCAAGCCTATTTATATATTACTTGATGATGCAATTTTAAGTGCGCCTACGGTACAAAGCAAAATTTCCGGAGGCAACGCTGTAATTACCGGAGGATTTTCCGCAGCCGCAGCAGAGGAGCTTTCTTCTCTTATTAGAGCAGGTGCTCTTCCATTTAGACTTAACGTAATCGACATGAACAACGTTGGCGCAAGACTTGGTGCCAACTCTCTTGAGACAAGCCTTTTAGCAGGTGCTGTAGGTATTGTGCTTGTGCTTTTATTTATGCTCATATTCTATAGGGGTGCAGGTCTTTGCGCCGATTTATCCCTACTTATTTATATTGGCATGATGCTTGTGCTTCTAAGCCTTGGTTCAACCTTACTTGAAACCTCCTTAGGGCCATTATTCGGTGTGACCCTTACCTTACCGGGTATTGCAGGTATCATTTTGTCCATAGGTATGGCTGTTGATGCCAATATTATTATCTTTGAAAGAATTAAAGAGGAGCTTTCCGCTGGCAGAAGCCTTCGTTCCTCTATTGACGCTGGATTCTCCAGAGCGTTTTCTGCTATATTCGACGGTAATGTTACAACCCTGATTGCCGCAGTAGTGATTCTGCAGCTTGTTACAGGCCCGATTAAAGGCTTTGCCCAAACACTATATTTGGGTATTATTATTTCCATGTTCACAGCATTGGTTATTACAAGAATTATTCTTAAGTCCTTTTTAGGTCTTGGTATAACAAGCCCAACCTTCTACCTTAATTTCGAGCCTAAGAAAGCCGACGCTAAGGAAAGCAAGGACGCAAACGATGGAAAATGGAAGATTGTTGAAAATAGAAAGAAATACTTCACAGTATCTACCGCCATTATTTTAATCGGCTTTGCCGTTATGCTGTTTAACTACTCCACAGGCAAGGGCGCCTTCAACTATGACGTTGAATTTTCCGGGGGTACTGCCATTAATCTAAATGTGGGTGGACCATTTGAAAACGCCGACATTACACAAATTGTTGCAGATGTAACAGGTCAGACAGCACCACAGGTTCAAAAGGTGCTTGGTACGAACCAAGTTAACATTAAAATAAAAAGCATTGACCAAGAAACAAGAATTAAGCTTATTGATGCTCTTGTTGAAAAATACAATATTGCTGACAAAACAGACATTAACGTATCTGACGTTTCCCCTACAGTAAGTAGCGAGATGCAAAGAACTGCTGTTGTTGCTGTTTCTGTAGCTTGTCTATGTATGCTTATTTATGTATCCATTAGATTTAAGGATATTAAAACAGGTGGCTCCGCAATTTTTGCGTTGCTTCACGATGCTCTTGTAACACTTGCCTTCTACGCACTTCTTCGTATTCCTCTAAACTACGCCTTTATTGCAGCTATCCTTACAATATTAGGTTACTCAATTAACGCTACAATCGTAATTTTCGATAGACTAAGAGAAAATAAATCTGGAGCAAAGAGAAGGCTTTCTACAGAGGAGCTTACCGACACAAGTATCAGACAGACCATTCGCCGCTCTAT
>CAYWBF010000445.1:0-2357 GCA_964456085.1 uncultured Eubacteriales bacterium | reverse complement strand
CAAATGATATGTTAAATAATGTTGACAAGTGTGTTATTTCATGTTAAAGTAAGTTATAAAAATAACAAAACGAAGGAAGGTATGATTTATGAGTAAGAAAAATGTTATCAATTATTTTCAGAAGTTATCAAGGGCTTTTCTTATGCCCATAGCACTTCTCTCTATTGCTTCAGTTATGCTTGGCATTTCATCTGTATTTTTGTGGCATGACCAGCTTAGGGAAATGATTCCGATTCTAACTCATCCTGTGGTAGAGTATTTCGCTCGCTTGCTGGATACAATTGCTTCAGCAGTTATGAATAACCTACCAATACTTTACGCCGTATCAATTTGCTTTGGTTTGGCTGATGAGGATAGGGAGTATGCAGCATTTGGCGCTTTGGTAGGATACTTTGCTTTTTTACTTGGCATGAGCTATTTACTGTCAATTAATCCAACTCTAGCAGATAATCTTCCCAAAGGAACAGTAGGACAGGTATTGGGCATCACAACTTTAAATACAGGTATACTTGGCGCAATAATTGTTGGTATTGTTTCAGGAGCTATTCACAATAAAGTTCACAAAATTAAACTTCCTATGGCCATTGCATTTTTCGGAGGAGTAAGATTTGTTCCTGTTGCAACATCAATTTTCTTTGTAATTTTAGGACAAATATTTCCTTTTATTTGGACTACCTTGTCATATTCAATAAGCACTGTTGCTTATGCAGTTGCAAATGCAGGTGTATTTGGACCATTTTTATACGGTTTTGGCGAGAGAATTTTAATACCTACTGGACTTCATCAAATTTGGAACACAGTAATTAGAGATACCGCAGTTTCCGGTGTTTATGCTTTTCCAGCACCAAACGGTGTTATTGAAGGTGCCAGAGCAGCTTTTAATGTGTATTTATCAACTAACTATGTTCCAGAGGGAACATCTCTTGTAGAAATGGTGAAGTTTTTAAGAGGCGGACAGATACCGATTACAATGTTTGCGCTTCCGGCTGCTGCTTTAGCAATGTATCATTGTGCTGATGATGATAAGAAGGAAAATGTTAAAGCCTTGCTTCTTACAGGAGCTTTCACATCTATTATTGCAGGTATTACGGAACCACTTGAGTTTACCTTCCTTTTTATTGCACCAATGCTATTTCTTGCATATGCGTTTTTGAACGGAATAAGCTTTATGGTTACCTACATATTAGGTAGTGCACTTGGAGGAACAGAAGCAAATCTTTTGGGTCTAACCATATTTGGATTTTTAAGAAGTGAGTCTAAATGGTGGATTAGCTGCTTAGTAGGTATAGTTCTTTCTGTAATAATCTACTTCCTATTCCGTTGGTGGATTGTTCGTTTTAATGTAAAAACTCCGGGAAGAGGCAGTGACTATGACGAATCTCTTGCATTAGCAGAAGAATTAACAGATATTAACACCAATGATCCAAAGGTAATGAAAGCTCAACTTGTTATAAAGGGACTCGGTGGTGCAGAAAATATTAAGCTTGTAGACTGCTGTATGTCCAGATTAAGAGTTACACTTGTTAACATGGGGCTAGTTGATGAAAAAGTTTTAAATGCAACAGGCTGTAGCGGTATTATTAAAGCAGACCAAGAAAATATTCAAATTGTTTATGGTACTTCTGTTGGAATGATTAGAGATGCCGTTAAAAAAGAAATTACAAAACAAACTACAAGGAGATAAAAATGGAAATAATTAAAGTAAAAAATTATGAACAAATGACAGAAGTTTTGCTTAACTTATTTGTTAAACAAATTAATAAAAAAAAGGACAGTGTATTGTCCTTTACAACAGGAGCAACTCCCGAAGGGCTTCTTAAGGCGTTGGCAGTTGAAATAAATAAAGGGTTGGATATTAGCCACTGTACCTTTTGTAACTTAGACGAATATGTAGGAAAAAAAGATGGCAGATACAGTGTTTTTTCTTTTATGCATACATATTTATATAATAAAATAAATAATACACCTAAAAATATTTTTATGTTTGATGCAGAAGCAGAGGATTTTCAAAATGAAATTAATAGATACAAAAAAATATTGGATGAGAACCCTAGAGATATTCAACTTTTAGGCTTAGGCATAAATGGGCATATTGGCGCAAACGAGCCTGGAACTGCTTTTGATTCTACAGCGTTTGTTGCAGACAGCCACGAAAAAACTATTGAATCTACTCAAAAGCTTTTTAACCTTACCTATGAAGAAACTCCAAGACAAATGTTTACTATGGGCTTTACAGAAATAATGGAAGCCAAACAGGTTGTTTTAGCTGCTTCTGGAAAATCTAAGGCTGAAGCAGTTAAGAAGGTTATTGAAGGAGACATTACAACAGATGTTCCAGCTTCATACTTAAAAAACCA
>CAYWBF010000444.1:0-2361 GCA_964456085.1 uncultured Eubacteriales bacterium | reverse complement strand
AGCCGCGACGACGCATACTCGAAGAAAGTCTGCTAGGAGCGGCTGACGAAGTATGACGGAAAATAGCCGCAAAGACGGTGGCATGAGGTTTCAGAAGAGGTCTACTAGAATAATTAAGCGCCCCTTTATTAAAGAAAGAGGATTTTATGATAAGTAAAAAAACTGCTCAGAATTTTGCCTACATATTTGTAGGAACGTTTTTAATGTCTATCGCCACAAACGTATTTTACTCCCCAAGCCAGCTTGTAACGGGGGGGCTTCAAGGTGTGGCTATTATTTTGGAGATGCTTTCAAAGGAGTATTTTAATATTTCCATACCCATCTGGGCAACGGTGTTAACGCTTAACCTGCCCCTTTTTGTCATAGCGGTTAAGGTTCTAGGCAAAAGCTTCATTATAAAAACTATAACCGGCACCCTTCTTCTATCTCTTTGGCTGTATTTGACCCAAGCCATACCGCCTATGACCTCTGACCTTACATTGGCGTCTATTTATGGAGGGGTTATTTCGGGTATAGGCCTTGGACTTGTTTTCCGAACAGGCTTTACAACAGGCGGTACTGATATAGCTGCCAACATTTTGCACAAATACTTTAAACATATACATGTTTCCCAATTTTTGTTTTTCTCAGATTTTGTTATAATCGCCACAGGTTTTATAATTTTCGGGGGAGAAAAGGCGCTGTACTCTGTAATTGCCGTGTTTATCTCCAGCAAGGTAATTCAAGCGCTTTTGGAAGGGCTTTCTTTTGCCAAAGCCGCCTTTATAATTTCTGACCAATCCGAGCTTATTGCCAGAATGCTTTTGGAGAAAATCAATAGAGGAGCCACCGGTCTAAATGGTAAGGGAATGTACACCGGACACTCGAAAAATGTACTATTATCGGTTGTTTCCAGCAAGGAAGTCATTTTGTTAAAGGAACTTGTGCGTTCTGTGGACGAAAAAGCCTTTGTTATAGTTGCTGATGTTAGAGAGGTGATGGGGGAGGGCTTTATTAATAATATAAGTTAATGTATTCTATTCGTATTGTTAAATTGTATGATTCGTATAGCATAAAGTAGGGTGTTAATCTTGTTGTACAAATGCAACAAAACTGTAATATTACTTTTGTTTAAATAATCAATAGTAGGAATTTTTTATTTATTGTAAAATAAATTAAATAAAAAGTTTCTACTTTTTTTTGTGCAGGGAAACAGTACCCGCACGAGCAAGTAAGAATACGGCTATTACTTAGGTTCAAAATGTATTTGTTTTTTTAGAGTGCTCACGGCTTTGATGAGCGTAACAAATGCTACAGCTTTTGCAGCCGTCGTTCTTCATATTCTATTTATTTTAAGGAGGCTTAACTAATGGCAGGATTAAAGTTAAAGAACGTAGTTAAGAGTTACCCAAATGGTTTTGTTGCCGTAAGAGATTTTAATTTGGACATTGACGACAAGGAGTTTATCATTTTCGTAGGCCCATCTGGCTGCGGTAAGTCCACTACCCTTCGTATGATTGCAGGACTTGAAGAGATTTCCGGCGGAGAATTATACATAGGCGATAAGCAGATGAATGATGTTGCTCCAAAAGACAGAGATATTGCAATGGTTTTCCAAAATTACGCCCTTTACCCACACATGAGCGTATATGACAACATGGCGTTTGGATTAAAGCTTCGTAAAACTCCTAAAGAGGAAATAGAAAAAAGAGTGCGTGAGGCTGCTAGAATACTAGACATCGAGCACCTTTTAGACAGAAAGCCAAAGGCTCTTTCCGGCGGTCAAAGACAACGTGTTGCTATGGGTCGTGCTATCGTTCGTGAGCCAAAGGTTTTCCTTATGGACGAACCTTTATCAAACCTTGATGCAAAGCTTCGTGTACAAATGCGTACTGAGATTTCAAAGCTTCATAAGCGCCTTGAGACTACATTTATTTATGTTACTCATGACCAAACAGAAGCTATGACTTTAGGTACACGTATCGTTGTATTAAAAGACGGTATTATCCAACAAGTTGACTCTCCTCAAAACCTTTATCACAAACCAAACAATTTATTTGTTGCTGGCTTTATCGGCTCACCACAAATGAACTTTATGGACGCAAAGGTTGTAAAAGAAGGCTCTGACGTTTTCTTAGTAGTTGGCTCAAACAAAATCAAACTTCCTGAGCAAAAGGCTAAAATCGTTGCTGATGGTGGTTATGTTGGTAAAGATGTTGTTATGGGTATTAGACCAGAAGATTTACACGATGAAGAAATTTTCCTTGAAACATCAAGCGACAGCGTTATAACAACTAATGTTGAGGTTACTGAAATGCTTGGCGCTGAAATTTTCCTTTATCTTGTATGAGAGGGCAACAACTTAACTGCAATAGTTGATCC
>CAYWBF010000443.1:1761-2370 GCA_964456085.1 uncultured Eubacteriales bacterium | reverse complement strand
GTATCTGTTTGTGCAACAACAGTAGAGCCAGGGGCCAAGATTGCTCCTACAGCAAGAGCTGATGCAAAACTAGGATTTCGTAACCTCTCAATCATGAGTAGTATTATACAATAAAATAATTTTTAGAACAATTTTGTAGTCTAATTACTTCATCGACTCAGCCGGTGACCCACCTTTAGCCGCATTTGGATCATGGGTGGCTGGGTTGTCAAAAGGGCCTAGAATATGCGATTCAGAAAAATCTAAGCCAGATCTTAAAGCTTCTGTCACACATACTTTTCGTAATGATTTAGTGTCAATACTAAAATAGTCTTCAAAACTTTTCCTAATCTCTTGCCCAAACTCAGGATCTTCGAAATCAATAACTCCTTCAACAGTGCCAAGACGTCGTGGGTTTTCGCCGTCATTATTAAATTTCCACACTGATGCGCCACTTTGTCCTGGCGTACATACCGCTTCAGAGTCAGTAGAAGTATCCTTAGTTACACCGAACATTAAAGGCGGAATAGAGCCATCTGGCACTTCAAACTCACCTTCCATAGTACCAAGATATATCATGCTCGCCGTTACCCTTCTCAAACCTTCATATGTTGCGGCTGGATAACCGGC
>CAYWBF010000443.1:0-1751 GCA_964456085.1 uncultured Eubacteriales bacterium | reverse complement strand
CCGGCCATATGAACTCTTGCCCCACTTTCTAACTGCGATAACTCCGTAGCCGGAATCAGACCATCCATATATACCTTAATTGCTTCCTCTTTTGATACATTTCCAGCTGTAAGTAACGCTACATCGGCATAACCCGCTGGTGATGTAATTGAAGGAGCAATAACTTTAGTTGGGACCCCTACCGTATTGAAATCATCGGGAGAATAACCGTTGTACGCGAAAGGCATACTAGGAAATTGCATATAATTACTGCTGTCAGCTAACTGTCCAACCTTAATATTTGGATCGTTACTACTACTAACGCAATGCTCAGCGGTTGAAAGAATGAACTTATCTAACGATGGCGATAAATTCTCTCCCGTACATCCTCGTCCATCTATATGAACCGTTCGTTCAGCGAGAAAGCTATTAATTTTTTCTTGTGCTTCTTGTGAAGCTGGTGGTTGTTCGCGAATCGTTTGTATTGGTGTAGCTACATCATCACGCTCCCCAACACCTACAGAACCTTCTGGAACTTGGCGTGCACGAAAATATAGTTGAGTATTTCGAGGCAGTTTTGCGCCCTCATTGACTGTTTTATAAATTGTTTTAACCTTACCGGTTGGTTTGCCATTTTTCTTGATGGGAACCTTTTTTTGCGTTGCCCAATCAATTGCTCGCCATTCAAATCCTTCTTTAGCTCGCGGAAATGATTTGGTTGTTTTATTACGAATAATTTTAGGGACTTTTGTATAGCCCGCTTCCCTCGCATCAGCGCGTAATTCAACATAAGTGTCATTCCTAACCTCCGGTAAACGAACCCGTGGAATTTTTGGCTTGCTTGCTTTATTTCCTATTGCCTGGTGACCAAGTTGTGCTGTTATTACAGGACTACTCATGGGGTTTTCGGCACTTTCAGCCGATTTAGCAACTCCGGCAAACGCTAATGCCGCAAAAGCTACAGCGGTGGGTTTAGATATTCGTTTTCTTAGACTAGATTCACGTTTTTGTTTTTCATGACTCATAGTTTATATTATAGCACCTTTGAACTAATTTTGCAATTGTATTACTCGCTTGTGCTGATGAAAACATAGACATCTATCTAAACAAGCCGTATTATGTAACAAAGCGCAACGGGGATACTATGATCGATTTTTTACTCGGCATTTGGTGGCTATGGATACCCGCCCTATTAATTTGGTTTATTGTTCATCGCGACAATCAACGAAGAAAAGCTGGCAACACGGAATCTAAACCAAGCGAATCAGCCCGCGATGAGTTATGGCATAACTATATTGCCTCATTTTCAGATATTGTCCGTACAAAAGCAGAAAAAAACCTCATAAACGCGCTCCTTGAACGGAAAACTGCCGATCAGCTTTATAGCCATGAAGCGAAACAGCCCATAGCTACGCAAACTCAAACAACTGTCGCCGAAAATGAAGAAGTAGCATTAATTGAACAGCTTGAAACTAACCAAAATACCAATGAGATACCCCAAAAGTCACAACCAAAACCTGCAAGCGCTCCATTAGACAGTACTCTACTACTTCTCTATTTTGGCGCCTTTTTACTCGTCGCATCTGCGGGATTATTTGTGGCTTTGGGAGATCTAAGCGGAGGACTTCGAACATTCGTTCTGGCAATAACAGCCGGATTACTCTACAGTGGTGGCGTTTGGCTCTATAAAACAAAACCAAAGTTGCGACATGCCGGCATAAGCTTTGTTGGCGTAGGAATGTTAATCATCCCGCTCATCGGTGTCGCTTGGT
>CAYWBF010000442.1:0-2382 GCA_964456085.1 uncultured Eubacteriales bacterium | reverse complement strand
AGCTGCTAGGCAAGGAGGCGGCTCTTTTTGTGCCCTCAGGAACAATGGGCAACCAAGTAGCTATTATGAGCCATACAAACAGGGGCGACGAAATAATACTGTCAGAGCATTCCCACACCGTGGTGCATGAGGTTGGAGCAGTTGCGGTTATTTCGGCTGTTAATTGCAGAACTATAAAATCCTCAAAGAGCTACATAACAGCAGAGGATATTATCCCTGCAATCCGCACAAATGACATTCATTATCCAAAGACCTCCCTAATTTGCTTGGAAAACCCTACCTCTATGGGCGATGTGGTTAGCCTAAAGGTTTTGGAGGATATTTATAAGGTCTCCAGAGGCAGCAATATCCCTGTGCATATGGACGGTGCAAGGCTTTTTAACGCCGCTACCGCCCTTAACGTTCCTGCCAAAGAGATTACAAAATATGTAGACAGCGTAATGGTTTGCCTTTCAAAAGGGTTATGTGCTCCTGTTGGCTCTATTGTTGCCGGAGATGCTGAATTTATTGCTAGAGCCAGAAAAAACAGAAAGCTTTTGGGTGGCGGTATGCGCCAGGCAGGTTTTCTTGGGGCGGCAGGGCTTATTGCGCTTAAGGTTATGACAAAGCGGCTGGACGAGGACCACAGCAACGCTCGTTATTTAGCAGAGCAGCTTTCTGCCCTTGATTATATTGATTTAGACTTAAGTTCCGTTAAAATAAATATGGTTTTCTTCAAAATCAATAAGCCAGAGGATTTAAGAAAAAGGCTTATTCCAACCTTCTTAGAAAACGGAATAAAGGCAAATGACCATGAAGGCGGCTTATACAGGCTTGTTACTACAAATGATGTATCCCGTGAAGATATTGATACAGTTATTTCTGTTTTTCGTAAGGTTTTTGAATAGTGATAAAAAAAATACCTCTTATCGTTTTTACGATAGGAGGTATTTTTTTTGGGCTACCAAAAAAGAATGCAAAAGAATTCTGAAATCTTCAAGGAGCCATATATTATTGAACAATTAAATAGAATTATGCTAAAATCTATGCAATTACTTTATCAAAAAAATTAGGAGAATTGCAATGGTAAACAAAATGAGACACGCATTTCAAAAAATTGAGGGAGGGCTTTTCAGCACTGTGGCAAAGGCTGATGTTGGCGATGCCTACGAAAACCTTCAAAGAAACGGTGTTACCCTAATGGCTTGGGCAGACCCATTTTTTCCAAGCCCGTCCATACCGGAGCATGTAAAGAAGGCTACAATAGAAGCCATAGATAACGGCTTTTCCAGTCACTACACGATGCCTATAGGAAACCCGGAGCTTAAGGCAGTGGTAGCCGAAAAGCTTGAAAAATACAACGGCCTTAAGGTTGACCCAAGGAGAAACATTCTTATTACCCCCGGCTCAGACTCGGGCTTGTTTTACGCCATGCTGCCATTTATTGAACCTGGTGACGAGGTAATGATTGTAGACCCAAGCTATCCTAATAATTTTCAGAACACGGAAATTTTAGGCGGCATTCCTATAAGCGTTCCGGTTTACGAGGAAAACGGCTTTCAAATAGACATTGCAGAGTTTGAAAAGCGCCTAACCCCAAAAACAAAAATGGTGGTGCTGACAAACCCAAATAACCCAACAACAGTAGTCTACCGCCGCCAATGCCTAGAGCAGCTTAGAGATTTCATTGTTAAAAACGACTTAATAGCCGTTGTTGACCAAGCCTTTGAGTTTCCTGTTTTTGACGAAATCGAAATGGTAACTATGGCCGCTATGGAAGGCATGTGGGAAAGAACCTTAACAGTGTTCTCCCTTTCAAAGGGCATGGGATTAAGCGGATATAGAGTAGGATATATTGTGGCTGACGATAAAATAATGGATAAGCTTTTTGCCGCTACAGTTTCCGTGCTTGGTGCCACAAACACAGCCGCCCAAATAGGCAGTATAGCCGCACTGCAAGACGACAGCTTTTTAGAGGAATACGCAAGCATACACCTCCAGCGAAGAAATCTAGTACATAATGCATTGAAGGACATACCTGGCATATCCATAATAAAACCAGAATCGGGATTCCTGTCTTGGATAAACGTATCCAAGCTGGGCACCTCTCAAGAGGTAGTAAACTACCTTATAAAAGAAGCAAGTGCCGCCATAAACACAGGCGAGCCTTACGGTAAAATGGGCGAAGGCTACGTAAGAATAGTACATGGGGTACTAGGCAGCACAGAAAATCTATCGGAAGCTATTGAAAGGATAGCCAATGCATTAACAAAGCTATCCAAATCAAAAGGCTACATTTAGCTTGGTAATTTTTTATATCAAATCTAATGTAATCCCGTCATATAAATCCAAAAGGACTGAAAAGGAGTGTAAAATTTGATTAAATACATATGTAAGCGTTTG
>CAYWBF010000441.1:0-2382 GCA_964456085.1 uncultured Eubacteriales bacterium | reverse complement strand
ATTTTATAACCATCAGAGTCGAAGCAACCTCGTACTCGGAAACAGCACGCATAGCCTTGCCCATTTTTGTACCCTTAACGAAAATATTAAGCAGAATCATTAAGGAAATGGAGGTAACAATGGCAAGGACAGTAACCTTTTCTATCTTTAAACCGTTAAAGGAAAGCATACCAGAGACAGCGTTTGGGAATGGGCGTGGGGTAGCGGTAAAAATCAAGGCAAAGGAGTTTTGAATAAAAAGGCTGACACCAATAGCCGTAATCAGCGCAGAAATTCTTGGAGGGGCAGAGGAGGACTTTGCTTTTTTTCCAAAAAGCTTTGACAAAAAAGAATCCTTTCCCCTTGACCTAAGGGGTCTGTAGGCAATCCGTTCGATTAGTACCCCTGCAACGGCACAAAACACCATTGAAATTATAATTGATAGCCAAAATGGAAGGCCAAGCTGACGCATACTTAACAGCACCACATAGGAGCCTACCATAATAATATCGCCGTGGGCAAAGTTAATAAGCTTAACAATTCCGTAAACCATTGTGTAGCCAAGGGCAACCAACGCATAAACACTGCCAATGCTTAAACCGTTAATAAGCTGTTTTAAAAATTCCATAAGCACCCAACCATTCTGAAAGAATTAAAAAAGCTGCGCCAGAAGCTAACGCCATAAGGCATAGCTCTTGGCACAGCTATATTAGAGGGGTATTAAGGAATTGTCCTTAAATAAGTTGCATTAAACATTTTTGAAAACCCATTTGAATCGTGTGGGATTTCAAAAATGAGTGCAACTAATTACGGAACAATTCCTGACCCAGCCGAAAATTTATTCGGCATCAACCCCAACGTTAAATATTAAATTAAGGGTTTAGCTTTTCATGCATCTTGTATTCGCCGTCTTTAATTGTAAGGATAGCAACACCTTTAACAGGGTTTCTTTGAGCGTCGAAGGTAATTCTTCCTGTTAGGGAAGTGATGTCTGTGTTCTTAAGCTGCTCAACGATTTTTGCGTTGTCAAATTCGCCGGCTTTTTCAATGGCGTTAACCATGATTTTTACAGCGTCGTAGCCAAGAGCTGCGAAGGCGTTAGGCTCTTCGTTGTATGCTGCTTTGTACTTTTGGATAAAGCCTTGTACAAGTGGGTCTGGGTCGTCGTTGGAGTAGTGGTTACAGAAGTAGGAATCGTTAAGCAGGTTTTTGTCCTCTGCAACAGCTAGAACGCCGTCCCAACCGTCAGCGCCAAGGAATGTGGATTCAATACCAGCATCTCTTGCTTGCTTGCCTATTAAATTAACCTTTGTGTAGTAGTCAGGCATAAATAATACGTCTGGTTTGTTAGGAGCGATTTTTGTAAGCTGAGCCTTGAAATCCTTGTCAGTATCGTTGTAAGCCTCGTAGTTTACAATCTTACCGCCTTTACTCTCAAAGGTAGCCTTAAATGACTCTGCTAAGCCAACAGAGTAGTCGCTGCCTGTGTTGTAAATAACAGCTGCGGTTTTAGCGTTAAGCTTGTCAAAGGAGAAGTTTGCCATAACCTCGCCCTGGTATGGGTCGATGAAGCAAGCTCTGAATATGTTCTCACCATAGGTAGTTACATCAAGGGCAGTGCCTGTAGGTGTAATAATAGGTGTCCCGAAGCTTTGAGATGTGGAGCCGATTGCAGCAGAAGGGCCGCTTGTTACAGCGCCGATAATGGCTACTGCTTTTTCGTTGTTAATAAGCTGATTGTATGCGTTAACGGCTTCTGTTGCGTCGCCCTTGTCGTCTCTTACAGCGAAGTCGATTTCCTTGCCCAGAACTGTTTTAACTTCTTCCATAGCCAGCTTTGCACCATTTATAGTAGCTATACCATAAACGGAAACCTCACCAGTTAAAGGTCCAATACCGCCGATAACAACCTTGCCTCCGGCAGCAGGGGCACTAGCCGCAGGTACAGCAGGGGCGGCAGGAGCAGCGCTTGCAGCAGGGGCAGCCGGTGCAGGAGCAGGTGTTGAAGCTGCACAGGCTGTTAGGCTAAGCACTAAGCACGAAGCCATTAAGCTTGAAAAAATCCTTTTCATGAACATAACCTCCGTTATTTCTTTTTATTATGCAGGCTTTAGGTATAAAAATTCATAGCCAAAAGCCACATTTAATATTGCAGTCTGGCAGGGGAGTAAAAAATCCCAGCAGAACAGCATAAAAGGGCATATACTAAAAGTGTTAAATTTTGGGTTGCCCTTAATTTAAAACATTATATTACGCTCCTTAAAATATTTCAACAAAAATTTTAGAATTATTCAATTATTCTTGTAAAATAATTTAAGGGGTTCAATACCTTGGGGGGGGGGGGGGGTGGTGAGTAGTTAGATCATAAAAAGATATTCAAAAAAACAACAACCCACAAAAAAA
>CAYWBF010000440.1:0-2385 GCA_964456085.1 uncultured Eubacteriales bacterium | reverse complement strand
GAAGCCTTAAGCCTTCCAGAAGCTGCTGCAAAGGCGGACTTGGTAATTTTTTGTGTTTACCCAGAATCCATACCTAGGCTTCTTAAGGAAAATATGAGCCTTTTTAAAAAGGGTTGTATCATATCAGATGTATGCGGTGTAAAAACCGACCTATATAATGAAATAATAAAATATCTCTCTGATGATGTAGAGTATGTTGGGGTTCACCCAATGGCAGGCAGGGAGGTAGACGGCTTTGAAAATGCTGACCCTAACCTTTTTAAGGGCACTGGATTTATAATAACTCCTTGTAAGGCTGCCAAAAAGGTAAGCCTTGATTTAATGGAGGAAGCAGCACGGCATATTGGCGCAACAAAAATAACCTGTGTGCCAACAGGGCTGCATGACGACATAATCGCCTACACAAGCGACCTTATGCATGTTTCTGCCGCAGCCTTGTGCATAGACTACCATGAGGACATGAACGGCTGCTTCACAGCCGGGGCGTTTAGGGACTGTACACGAATAGCAAATATTAACGCAACGCTGTGGAGCCAGCTATTAATTGAGAATAAGGCTTACCTTCTGAACCACCTAGACAATTATATAAACAGCTTAAACAGTATCCGAACTGCTATTAATGAAGGTGATAGTCAAGAGTTGTACAGATTGCTAGATATAGCAAGGAAGAATAAAAGGAATATGCTTAAGCTACAGCAGCTTTAACTAACGCTTAATGATATTTTATAATCCAAAAATTCCTAAGGAGGAAACCATATGAAAAGGCTTCACGTTAACCTGCCGGGGAGTGACTACGATATTTTTATCGGCAAGGGACTTTTAGATAAGGCTTGGGAAATGATTTCAAAGGTTTTTAAAGGAAAAAGGGTAGCAATCGTATCCGATGATAGGGTGTACGGACTATACGGAAGCAGGCTGGAGGCGCAGCTTTCCTCTGCCGGTGTGGATTTTAAGGCTATAGTCATTCCACAAGGGGAGGAAAGCAAGTCTTTGAGCAAATGCCAGGAGTGTTACGGATTTTTTGCGGAAATGGGTTTGAATAGAGGGGATTTGATTATTGCCTTCGGTGGGGGAGTAATTGGGGACTTGGCTGGATTTTTGGCGGCTACATATATGCGTGGACTTCCCTATGTTCAGATTCCTACAACACTGCTTTCTTTGGTGGATTCCTCTGTAGGTGGTAAGACTGCAGTTAACCTGCCCCAAGGGAAAAATCTTGTTGGAGCCTTTAAGCAGCCTATTATGGTAATATCTGATACAGAGCTTGTTTCCACGCTAACTGATAGGGAATTTGCCAGCGGAATTAGCGAGGTAATAAAATATGCGGCAATATCTAGCCCGGCTCTTTTTGAGCTTCTTAAGACAAACAACAGCAGAAGCCTAGCGGAAAGTTGCCTTGAAGAAATAGTATGTATGTGCTGTGACATAAAACGGGGCATAGTAGAGGTTGACCAATTCGACAACAAGGAGCGCATGGTTTTGAATTTTGGCCATACCATAGGTCATGCTATTGAAAAACTGTACGACCTAGAAAAATTTAATCATGGGGAAGCGGTAGCTATAGGCATGAAGTATATGCTGATGCTGGGAGAGCGCCTTGGTTTGACAGATAGTAGCTGCTTTGGACTTATTCCATTGCTAAAGGACTTTAATCTGCCCATAGACAACACTATTGAGCTAGGCAAGCTGATTAACTTTATTAAGCTAGACAAAAAGGGCATGAGCGATTCCATAAGTATAATTCTAATTAAAACCATAGGGGAATCGCTGATTTATAAAGCAGATTTCAAGACGGTGGAGAATTTTTTAAATAGCATAGAAAATGGGGAGGGTGCTTAATGGCTGTTAAAAAAATAACAAGTTTCCCTAAAGGAGAGGTTGTAATACCTCCTTCAAAGAGCGTTAGCCATAGGGCGATACTATGTGCGGCGCTTGCCACGGGGGTTAGCAAAATCAAAAATATTGACTTGTCCAAGGATATTGAAGCCACCCTTAACTGTGTTAAGGAGCTTGGAGCGGAATTTTCCTACAACCCTCCTACGGATCAAAGCCCCGGGGAAATTATTATTGAGGGGGTAGGGGGGAAGGCTTTGTCAAAGGAGGAAGTAATTTTCAAGTGCGGCGAGTCTGGTTCTACTCTTAGGTTTATTATTCCTATTGCTCTTGCTTTGTCAGATAACGAAAATTCCTCCTACACCTTTTTAGGTGAGGGTCGTCTTCTGGAACGTCCATTAGATCAATTTGCCACTGCCTTTGAGGATAAGGGTATTATGTTTAAGCAAACTTCGGCAGAGGCTAGAGCTAGGGGCAAGCTATCCGGTGGAGTGTATAGCCTAGCCTCTGCCGAAGTTTGCTTAAACATAATACCCTTATCCTCAAAGGCAG
>CAYWBF010000439.1:0-2390 GCA_964456085.1 uncultured Eubacteriales bacterium | reverse complement strand
CGGAGTATCAATCGGTTTTCATATATGATGAGGGGGCGGAGAATTATTTGGTATTCAAGAAGAAAAACCCCCATATTGATGAGGAAACCGGCGAACAGCTTTCTATAACTAACGTAATCTTCCAAATGGCTAATATGACTGTAATCGCTGGTGATGCCGAGGGTCGGCGTGATGTTAAGCTTGTTTCAAGCGGAAAAGGCTACCTTGCTACAAAAGGAAAAATCGTACCAATCACTTGGAAAAAGGAATCTCACGCTAAGCCTACCGTTTATTACGATGAACAGGGCGACGTACTTAAACTTAACAAAGGAAAAACTTGGGTTAATATTTTTGAAAGCAACAAAGCTATTACTTGGGAATAGTATAAAATATAAGAAAGCAGGAAATATATGACGGAAAAATTTTATTCCGGCTTTGTGGCCATAATAGGTCAGCCAAACGTCGGAAAATCTACTTTGCTAAATTGCTTTGTGGGGGAAAAAATCTCTATCGTATCCCACAAGGCACAAACTACACGAAACAAAATCCTTAGTGTTGTTACAAAGGACGACTACCAAATCGTATTTTTAGACACTCCGGGTATTCACAAGCCAAAAAACCGTCTTGGTGAGTACATGAAAAAGTGCGTTAACAGCGCTATTAGCGATGTTGATCTTTTACTTTTTCTCGTAGAGCCACGGGCGGAAATTTCACAAGCCGAAAAGGATATTATTGCTGGGTTGCCTAAGAATGTTCCCGTTTTTTTGGTTATTAACAAGATAGACATTATAGAAAAGGGAAGTCTGTTAAAAATTATTGACGGTTATAAGGGGCTGTATAATTTTAAGGAGATTATCCCTATATCTGCACTTAAGGCCGATAAAACAGATGAGCTTCTGGCTTCTATTAGGAATTATCTTGGTGAGGGACCTAAATACTTCCCTGACGACGTAATAACAGACCAGCCAGAGCGTCAGATAATTGCCGAGTTTATTCGGGAGAAGGCATTATTCTTTCTACAGGAGGAAATACCTCACGGCATAGCCGTGGAAATAATATCCATGAAAAAACGCCAAGGCAAGGCTTCAGAGCTTATGGACATAGAAGCCACTATTTACTGCGAGAAGGATAGCCATAAGGGTATGGTTATTGGAAAAAACGGAGACATGCTTAAAAAAATCGGCACTCGAGCTAGAGACGACATTGAACGGCTGCTTGGAGAAAAGGTCTTTTTGCAGCTTTGGGTTAAAATCAAAAAGGACTGGCGTGATAATGACATTATGCTTAAAAATTTCGGCTATAAGGAATTATCTTAATTTTTCTTCGTAGGCTGTATAGCTAGTATTTATTTGTATAAAAGTTTTTGCCATTTTTTCATAAGTATAATAATAATTTGCTGGAAAATAATATTTATTATGAAATATGAACATGAGCAAAAATAAGGGGGCATTAACATGGACAAAAATTTGTTTTGGGGATTATTTCAAAAGACAGGAAATATAGAAGCCTATTTGCTCTACAAGGAGCAGCAGCAAAAGACCGAAGGTAAAAATAAATCTAAGGATTTAGAGCAGAGTGATTATGAGTACATTTAAAGCCAGAGGAATAGTGCTGTTAGAAAAAGCCTCCGGCGAATCGGATAAAACAATTACCGTGTTGTTTAAGGAATACGGCAAGCTTAGGCTTTCTTCCCGAGGGGCTAGAAAGCCTAAGAGTAAATTTTTGAGCGGCACCCAGCTTTTTGCCTACTCCGATTTTGTTATTTATAAGGGCAACGGTTTTTATTCCACAGCGCAAATTGATTTAATCGAGAGCTTTTATGAGGTTACCTCCAATTTTGAAAAAATGTGTTTTGGGACATATTTTTTGGAGCTGGTTGAAAAAACTACTTTGGAGGGCATGGCTGTTGATAATATTTTGCTTTTGCTCCTAAAGACCTTGAAGGCGCTGTCTGGTGAATTACTTGAGCCTAAGGTGATTGCCAGAGCTTTTGAGCTTAAGCTTTTGGATTGCTGCGGTTTGGCACCTCAAACAGACGTATGCTGTGGCTGCGGCTGTGAGGTCGTCGGCAAGGCGTTATTTTCCCCCCAAGGCACCATATGCAGACTTTGTCTGTCTCAATCCCCTAACCTAGCTGCTTATGAAATAAGCAACCCCACATTACATACCATGGAATATATTTTAAACAGCGATTTAAAGACTTTATTTAGATTTAAGATTTCGGAGTGTGTTTATAAAGAGCTTGAAGCTTGTTTAAAGCTTTTGATACGCTCTGCCTTCGAGGATATTTCTTTTAAGGCACTGGAGTTGTTGGAAGATAATTTTTGATTTTCATTTGACTATTTCTTTACAGCAAAAGATTTACAGCAAAAAAATTAAGCCTGCCAACGTGGTTATATTTCCACGTTAGC
>CAYWBF010000438.1:0-2391 GCA_964456085.1 uncultured Eubacteriales bacterium | reverse complement strand
ACCTGTAGAAATATTGCTGTTGAGGAAAAATTGAATTGTTACCACTGCTTTAATTGTTATCAAAAGTGGACGGTTCCAACAGACCAGCGGTCTCGCAGTTATCGCCATAAACTAGCAGCTAATACAACATAAGTGGTACGCAGCATAGAAAAAACGCCCAAATTGAGCGTTTTTTCTAACTAGTTACGTTTTGCCTGTTGCAAACTGTTATTTACTAGTTTTAGTGCGTCGAGAGATTCGACCACCTCGTGAACCTGCAAGTCGTGCTCGTTCGCGGCCAGTCAAACCATCGGCACCCTTCTTGTCGCTTGCAAACCCGCCAGTTCGGCCCAGTTTGCCGCCCTTAGCACCAATTGATGCGTAAAAGTCTGCTCCATAAAGAGCTTTGTTTCTTGCAGCAGCTTTTTCGCCACCTTTTTTAGTTCCAGCCATAATAATGACCTCCCTTAAAGTTAATATTTATAAGTCTCTCTTTCAAAATATGAAACAAAAAGAGCCCGCACATTAACTGTGCAGACCCTCCTCATTTCACCTCTGAAATTATGCTTATGATATCACGTCAAAGCGCTCATGTCAATAGTTATGCTCTATTTCATTCAAAGTGAGAGTAGCTCAAGCACGCGGTGCATCACAAAGGCTGGCCATACCATCGCCTTCAGCAAGGCAACAATGAATTCGCCGAACCCTTCAGATGCTTGAACCCAATACACCGCCGCACCAATATAGGTAAGGAAATATGCACCGCCCCATGCGCCGTTATCGTGAACTATTTTTGTTGTTTTTTTACTCATTTATATTCCTCCTGTCTAGAATTATACTCCTCCCCGTCAATACGCTATACTTTATCTCATGAAAATGAACAACTATACAACTGTAGACGAATATCTTGCTAACTTCTTGGGAGAAACCAAAGAAAAGCTCGAAACTATTCGCACCCTTTGCCATAAAGAAGCTCCGGAAAGTAGCGAAAAAATAAGTTATGGTGTCCCAACCCTTACTCTAAACGGAAAGTACTGGATTTACTTTGCAGGCTACGACTCCCATGTAGCCATCTACCCACCACCTCATCTGGACGACCCAGTTTTGCAAAAAGAGATTGAGCCATACAAAAAAAGTAAGGGCACACTTCGTTTTGAAAACAGCCGGCCGCTCCCTATCAACCTCATCAAAAAAGTTATTAAAGCCAAACACCAAGACTACCTAAGCAAGTCAAGGTAGCTAGATTCAAGCTGAAATAGCACTTTCATATTGTTATTTGAACCATCACACCCCCACCTTCACGACTTACGATTTTCGTGTGCAGAGATATGGGGTATTGATATTTGTATTTCTCAATGGCTAGGCGCGAGCCGATTTAGAGCGAGGTAACTCAAGGTGGAATACTGTGTACTCCCCAACCTTGCTTTTCACGGTAATGTCTCCACCCAAATAATGCATGATGAGGCTATTGATATACAAGCTCAAGCCCATTCCTTGATGCGTAAAGTCTTCAGCGGACTCAACACGACTTAGCGGCTTGAATAAAAGATCGGTTTTATCTTTCGGAATCCCTTCGCCAAAATCAGTAACATCTATTTTCACCTTATGGCCCGCTTTTCGCGCTGAAATTACTACCGGCTTGTCCGGCTTATTATGCGCAACGGCATTTTCTGTAAGCGTACTGAGAACTTTACGTAGCAAAAATTCCGGCTGTCTTATTCCAAGCCCTGGCTTGGCCTTTATATTGATAGCACCAGGCTCACCCTGTTCATCTCTTACCCTTTTTAGTATCTTTGGAAGAGAGACCCTGTCATTTTTTTGCTTAAATAGGCCGCTGTCTAGTTTTCTAATCAGGTCAAAATTACCAGTAACCTCCTTTAACTGACTCAGGCCATTATGGAGATATTTTGCATGTCGGGCATCCAACTCACGAGGTATGCTACTTTCTACTAAATCGACAGCTGGCATTAACCTTTCAACCACATCACCAATAACTTCATTTCTCGCTGAATCCAAGCTCTCTTGATGCCGAACAACCTCCAACTGATAGCGTTTTAAGATTTTTTGTTGTCTATATTGACTATAGCTGATGTAGAGTATGCTTGAAACGATTAGAAAAGCCACGAACTGAGCACCTAGGTTCATTAGGGTCTGAGAAAAGTTCGTTGCCGTGAATATAAGCACATTTACAATAATGACTAAAGCCAAGGTTACCGCAACGGGTATTATCAATGATCGATGAAATATTGAGCGTTTATAGCTTGCCAATTGTTCAGGAATTTTTGAATCAACTTCCAGCCCATCATCCTCAATTCCCGCAACGATTTGATCAATAGTGTTATTGAGACCTGCAGTAGCCACAGCCAACTTCTCGTACTGTGAAGGTAGTTTATCAACATCAGCCAAAATAAT
>CAYWBF010000437.1:0-2411 GCA_964456085.1 uncultured Eubacteriales bacterium | reverse complement strand
ATGTATTTCCTCCAATCAAATTTTTGTGGTTACAAAAACTGATTGAAGTAGGCGGTGAACGACACCGTAGCAGGGGCTTATCCACCCTGAAAGCTATGTAATACCCGCTGAAAGAAAATATTTTCGTGGCAGGCGGTATATTTGCATAAATTAGTGAATAGAGTATTAAAACTGGAATAGTCTGCATTTGTAGCTCCTTTACAAAGCAGCTATCCCATCACCACAGGTACAGCCGCAATAATGTCTGCATTAGCTGGCAAGCCTTGTGGATTTTTATTTGAAAAAGTTGAAATCTAATTTAATTTGTCGAGACAAAAAGTAACGGCCCCCCGATAGTTTTCGGGAGGCCGTTTTTCGGCATATTTTATGTATTGTAGGTATATCAGGAGGTCTTTTTTCCTTTTTCTTATGCTTCATTTATCCACCACCATTTCAAGACTAAGCACTTAATAACCGATGAAAAGGCAGTTACTCAGGGCTCACAAAATAATGGTAGCAAGAAGTTTTTATAATTTATATAGTTTAAGCCGTATTGTCATTTTTATTAAAATGACAGAAACTGGCGTATAAAAAAATAAATTCCCGACAAATAAAGGAGTTATCTATACAATACAACAACATATTTCGCATTATTCAAGTGTTTTTTAATAGAAATGTTACATATCTCTGTCAAGGATATGGCTCAAGATATTTACGTTGACCCAACTACCATCAGCAAGTGGAAAACGTGTGAACGTCCGCTGTCATCCAAGTGCGATAGTTTTGAAAAGGTTGTGGAATATATTCTTGTTAAAAATAGTGAGCAAAATCGAAGGGTTCTTGAAAACCTTTTTAGCAGCATTTACGGTGAGCCTAAACATCAACCGGCAGACTATTTAGAAGCTTGTTTACGGAAATTCCTTGATAATGTCACCATTCCTACAGAAGCAAAAAATATGATGATACAGACAAAAGGTGGTCTTTACTCTTGTGTTTCCAATATTTACTCAGGCATACCGGGTCGTAAAGCGGTTATGGAAATCATACTTAACAATGCTGAAAGCGCTGAAAAGCCCGGTGAGCTTTTATTCTTTGATCGTCAGCTCTTTAGTTGGTTTATATTTGATGAAAAATATCGCAGGCAATGGGAAAAGCGTATTATTCACTTGTTGGAGAACGGATGGAAAATCTCATTTGTCGTGGATTGTTCTACATCAAATCAAGTGCTTTCAACTTATATGTACAGCAATAACGTGTTTTATGCTTATCCAAACTATCTTGAGTTTATATTCAACTCGGTGCGCAATATCAATCTGTTGCCGACGGTCTATGTCTTGAAAGACAAAGTTGCAGCTTTCGGATTTGACAGCGATAAAAACGTTTATACCAACGTAATGCAGGACAAGTTCACGGTAGAGCAAGCCTATGCATATTTGAAAGACTTGATTTCTGAATGTGCTCCTACTATCTCACCCAAAACTGTAAAAGAACGTGTTGATGTTTTTAAGAAAATTTCAGGTTACGAAATATGTGATGAAGCAACCTATCTTTATTCATCAAGCCTATCACTTATAGCGTTAAGCGATGTGTTGATATGTCAGGTTCTTCACGAAAATAATGTAATCGGAGAGTTAAAGACATCTATATTAACAGCAATACAGAGCATTAGAAAAAATGCATTAGGCTCAAATGAATTTTATAGACATGTACTTTATCTGCACCCGTCTGTAACGGCCTATGAAAAAATCTACTGTAAAGAGTTTTCTTTTATGGTAGGCAAAGATATTTACATCTCTAAAACTGTTTTTACCCAACATATCCGCGAAACCATACGCCTAATAAGAGAGCAGAATGGCTATTCTGTTGCTCTGCCCCATCCTTTGGATAGGCTTCCAGACGAACACCATGTGGCAAGATGTAAACGTAAGTTATATACTCTATGTGTGGGGAAAGAGATACGCTTTAATGCCGAAAGCAGTATTGTTTCAACAGTATTTAACATCTTAGATGACCATTGGAATACCATATCTGCCGAAAACAAAGAGCCGGAGCGAGTGATAAAATATCTTCTTGATATGGTTGGTGAGTAATCTTATATAAAAAGCGATGGAGTTCGGTGTTACTAACAGCATCGCTTTTCTTCTACTTATTTATTCGGTAAACTTAATAAATCGCACTTATCCTGTTGATTTTTGGGTTATTATGATATATAGTGAAAAATATGGTTAGTTGTATCTTGCGACGAATAATGGAGGACTGGCAGCAGTGAATGATGATATTTATAATAGGTGGCTTACAATGGAGGAGATATGCAAATATCTTGGGACAAGCCGTGATACAGCAAAAAAATGGATAAGAACTGCAAATATGCCAGCCCATCGTATCGGACGGCTTTGGAAATTCCGTGCTGAAGAAGTTGACGAATGGGTTAA
>CAYWBF010000436.1:0-2413 GCA_964456085.1 uncultured Eubacteriales bacterium | reverse complement strand
AGAGCTACGTCATCACGGCAGCAGGACTGTTTGGGATTTACACCCAATTCCCTTATTATCGCACAAATATTGTGCGCACCAATAATCGTATGCATTATATTTAATTAGATTTATTATACAATCCTAATTACAAAAAGTAAAGATTTTTTTGTTATTTTTTCCTATTTTTTGCTATTTTCTTTTCAAAAATAATAAAAAAAGGCATGAGCCAAACGATAATGAATCGTTCGCCCATGCCTTAATTATTTAAACCTAATTATTGAGCATCAACAACAGACATATGTCCAATTAAGTCAAGAACCTTGATTGAGTAGCCCCACTCGTTGTCGTACCAAGCAACAAGCTTAACGAAGTTTTCGTTAAGGGAGATGCCAGCGCCAGCGTCGAATACGGAGGTGTTGTACTCGCCGATAAAGTCGGAGGATACAACGCTGTCCTCTGTGTAGCCTAAGATGCCCTTAAGCTCGTTTTCGGAAGCGGCTTTAACAGCAGCCTTGATTTCTTCGTAGGTTGCGCCTTTTTCTAAGCGGCAGGTTAAGTCAACAACAGAAACGTTGATTGTAGGAACACGGAAAGCCATACCAGTAAGCTTGCCCTTTAATGAAGGGATAACCTTAGCAACAGCCTTAGCAGCACCTGTGGAGGAAGGAATAATGTTTGCAGCAGCAGCACGTCCGCCTCTCCAGTCCTTCTTTGATGGGCCGTCAACTGTTTTTTGAGTAGCAGTAGTAGCGTGAACGGTTGTCATTAAGCCTTCAACGATACCGAATTTATCATGAATTACCTTTGCTAAAGGTGCAAGGCAGTTTGTTGTACAGGAAGCGTTAGAAACAACGGTAAGGTCCTTAGTGTATTCGTTGTGGTTAACGCCCATAACAAACATTCTAGCGTCGTTTGAAGGAGCAGAAATAACAACCTTCTTAGCACCACCCTTAAGGTGACCCTGGCAAGCATCAACAGTTGTGTAAACGCCTGTGGATTCTACAACGTACTCAGCTCCGGCAGTGCCCCAAGGAATTTCCTCAGCCTTCATGCTAGCAAAAACGTTGATTTCGTTTCCGTTAACAATAAGCTTTCCGTCCTTAGTGCAAACCTCGCCTTTGAAACGGCCATGAACAGAATCATACTTAAGCATATAAACCATGTAGTCTAAATCAATGAATGGGTCGTTAATAGCAACAACCTGTACGTTGTCGCGTTCCAAGGATGCGCGAAAAACAAGACGTCCAATGCGGCCAAAGCCGTTAATACCTACTTTTACCATTTTTTTACCTCCTAAGTAAATTTATAAATAATATCCATTGCTAGCATATTATACCACAGGCAGTAAGTTAATAAAACAACATTTGAATAATTCATTAATATTAATATAACCGCACCCCAAAACCACTAATCTCTTCGTCTATTTGCCAATAGGACAAATCTAAGAAGGTTAAGAATAGCAACCGCAGCAGCGGCAACGTAGGTAAGTGCGGCGGCGTTAAGCACCTTTTTCGCTGGAGAAACCTCGTCGGGGGTTAAGTAGTTGTTTTCCTCAAGCATCTCAATGGCTCGGCTGGAAGCATTAAACTCTACAGGCAGCGTAATAATTTGGAAGGCAACAACGCAGGTATACAAAATAATACCTATATTAATAAGCAGCATACCCAAGGCTCCTCTGCCTCCGGAAAGAAAGAAGCCGATTAAAATTAAGGGGAAGGCAATTCGGGAGCTGATGTTAACCACAGGAAAAATAAAATTTCTAATAGCCAGACCGGCGTAGCTTTGGTCATGCTGTATAGCGTGTCCGGTTTCGTGAGCGGCAACGCTTATGGCGGCTATGCTTGCTTTGTTATAAACAGCCTCAGATAGACGGAGCACCTTTGCCCGTGGGTCGTAATGGTCAGTAAGGTTTCCGGCAACTGGCTCAACTCTTACGTCATGAATACCAGCCCTGTTTAAAAGCGCCATAGCAACATTCGCCCCAGTAACCCCTTTTCTGTTGGGTACAGTGGAGAATTTGCTAAAGGTTGAGCTAACCTTCATTTGGGCGTACATAGCTAGTAGTATTGCAGGAAGTACAAGAATATATGTCGGGTCATACATGAAAGGCATAATATCACTCCTTATTTTAAAATTTGTCCAATATCTATTTTATTCCCACGGAGAAAATCAGCGGCAGACATTTTTTTGCCGCCCTTTTTTTGCAGCAGGGTAATAATCATAGCGCCGTCACCTGTTTTTATAACAGGACCTTTGTTTTTTATTATTTCTAAAACCTGTCCGGCTATTCCTTCTTCATTAGAAGAAGTCTCCTCTGCTTGAAAAATCTTTATTACCTCATCGTCAAGCAAGGCGTATGCTCCCGGAGCAGGGTTAAGACAACGGATTAAATTAATAACAGCTCTGGTGGATTTGGAGAAGTCAATTTTCT
>CAYWBF010000435.1:0-2419 GCA_964456085.1 uncultured Eubacteriales bacterium | reverse complement strand
CTCCTGTTGCATGAGCATTACCAACTAACATAAATGGCATTGCTACCAATGTAGCTGTTAAATCTACAATTGGCGCAGCTGCCGTTTCTAACCAAAATGTAATCGTTATGAAACTGCCTTATACTTATATTAATGCAAAAGCGGCAGCTAACCCACTTACATTGACAATCCCTAATACCGCTACGGGAACGGTATATACAGTTAATTCCCCCGCACCTAATAGAATAGTCGTAAAAGACTTAACTGACCCTTCGGCTTACACACCTGTAAATGGTGAAATAAACTATATTCCAGCCACAGGGGAGCTTGTTTATTCACAAAACGTGTTAAACAAAATAGCTCAATTCGGCGTTGATGACACAGTTAAGGTTGAGTATGAAAAGAAAGGGTTCTTTAAAGGCGAGCCAAACCCTATAACATATTTCTCTTGCACTGATTTAAATACGGGAAAAGCATACACAATGAATGACCAAAACTTACAATTCGAGTTTGGCGTAAACACCCGTGTTACGATAAATTCCCTTGCTAAGGACATTTACACTGACAAGATGTATGCGGATTTAAAAAGCTTTATATCGTTTGTAAAAGGGGCAACTGTTACTGACAGTGCGTATCTTACAGAGGAATACAAAAAGAATTATCCAACCGCTTCCGACACACAGATTCAAGAAATGGTTGAGAAGCATTTGACAAACGAAAAGCAAATGCTCGAATCAACGCTTCATAGCCGCTTCAAAAACATGATTGAGCTGACACAACGCTTTTCGTCAAACTCGTCGCTACATGAAACTGACGCTGGCGTGCGCATTAACCGCTTAAATTATATAGCTGACCGCTTGGACCAAGACAAAGACGCCTACAAGGAGCTTTTATCGGACAATGAAGATGTAGATTATATGCAAGTTATAATGGAGCTATCTTCGGCGCAGTCTGTTTATCAGGCTTCTCTGAAAACAGGGGCAAGTATTATGAAGCTGTCGCTTGTAGATTTTATTTAGTTGGTAAAATTTTCTTTTTATTTATGAAAGAATGTGAGGCATATTTGAAAACTCACTGTCATTAATAGCACTAGTTTTTAAATATGCCTTATGTTTTGTGGAATTATGCCAACTTTGTAACCTTGTTTAGTTTGAATATTGTGTTATTTTTACATTGACAATAATAATTATATGTTGTATACTAACTTAGTACTTCGGAAGTGTTTTAAATTTTATATTTGTCGCGGGATGGAGCAGCTCGGTAGCTCGTTGGGCTCATAACCCAAAGGTCGTAGGTTCAAATCCTGCTCCCGCAATTGAAAAACTTTGAAAAGTAACCACTGGTTTCAAGCCAGTGGTTACTTTTTTTCGTTGAAAAGACAGCGTTTTAACTACCTTACGTATACATAACAGCTAAAAACAACTTACTGGGAAATACTGGGGAATTACAAACTTTGTTTCCTTTTGGCGTCGCCTACGACGCCGAAAGGACGCCACGAAAAGGGACAAGGTATTATCTTACAAACTAAGTCTTAGAAAGTTTAAAATAGGTATTTACAGTGTAATATTAGCAAAAAAATTTACAAATAGAGCTATAAGGCTATTGTATTATTTTGCAAGTTAGTGTAAAATATTATTATGAAGGTATAAAATTTATTTACTTATAATAGCAATAATGCGTAATTTAAGGAATGAAGATTATTTGTACTTTGGTATGTATGACAAATCGAATTTTTTCAGAGAGGTAATGAAATGAAAGAAAAATTAGCATTTAGATATGCTACCGAAAATGATGCAGCACTAATTTTGTGTTTTATTAAGGAACTTGCCAGATATGAAAAAATGGAAAACGAAGTAATTGCAACAGAAGTATTATTAAGAGAATGGATATTCGAAAAGAAAAAGGCAGAAGTATTATTTGCTGTTGAAGAAGAAAAGGAAGTTGGATTTGCGCTATTCTTCCACAATTTTTCTACATTCCTTGGGCGTTCGGGGGTATATCTGGAAGATTTATATGTTAAACCAGAATGTCGTGGTAAAGGCTACGGTAAAGCAATTTTAAGAGAACTTGCTCGTATTACAGTCGAAAGAGGTTGTGGGCGATTGGAATGGTGGTGCTTGGATTGGAATAAACCAAGCATTGACTTCTATTTATCTTTGGGAGCAGAAGCAATGGAAGATTGGACTGTATATCGTATTTCCGGCGATACTCTAAAGGAGTTGTCAAAATAGACAACTTATCGTTTATCGAGGAGGTTATGAGCCAGACTACTCTGTTAGCTTTTATGACTCACAAGCACAATATAGAACTGCTTGAACAGTATGTTTAAGTGGTTCTTTTTTTGCCCCCAAAATGCAAAGAACAGCAAAAGAGGTTGTGACGAAACCTCATCCCGCAAAAATATTGCACAAAAGCATTGATGTTTTTAGGGGTTTCCCCC
>CAYWBF010000434.1:0-2426 GCA_964456085.1 uncultured Eubacteriales bacterium | reverse complement strand
TTACTTAACCCTGTTAATATTGTTAGGTTTTTGTGATGAAACTAAATTTCCATGGGATTGAACAAATATACAGAAAAAAAGGGCATAGACACAAAAAAAGGTGGGAGATTTAAACTATAAACCTGCCACCAAATAATAATTCTATATCAATCAACGTTATGCTTATAATAACTCCTTAAGAAGTGTCTCTCTGGATTTATTAATAATGTAGGAGTAGGGCACATCAAAAACTGTTCTTCCTCCCGTTTGGCCTTCCTGTGCCATTCTATAAATACCTCTGGCAAAAGCTACTAATACGCTTCCTGTAAATTCTGGGTTGCTGTCAAGAGTAAGCTGAAATTCTATTTTTTGCTTGTTTTCTACACTTGTTTCTCCGGAGCGTATTACAAAGCCGCCGTGAGGCATTCCGCTGTGGTTAGCCTTAAGCTCCTCTTCGGAAATAAAATGCACAGTAGTATTGTATGGCTCAAAGTAGTTTGGCATTTCTACGATTTCCTTCTCAATTGCCTTTTTGTCGGCGCCTTCCTCGGCTACAACGTAGCAAATACGAAGGTGTCCGTCACGGGCGGTTAGTGTTGGGTTATCTCCCTTTCTAACCTTGTCCAATGTTTCGGCAACAGGAACAGTATATTGTATTCCGTTTTTAACACCAGTGATTCGTCTAATTGCATCAGAGTGACCTTGGCTTACACCCTTGCCCCAAAAGGTGTAGTCTACACCTGTAGGCAGCACAGCCTGCGCCAAAAGCCTGTTTAAGGAAAATAAACCTGGATCCCAGCCAACGGAGATAATAGCAAGATTTCCACCGTCTTTCGCCGCCTTATCAACCTTAGCAAAATACTCAGGAATTTTTGCATGAGTATCAAAGCTGTCAACTGTATTGAAATGAGCAGCCAACTCTGGGCCTTGTACAGGCAAATCAGTAGCAGAGCCGCCGCACAATATCATAACATCAATTTTACCCTTATATTCAAGTATCTTAGAAATATGTACCATTAAAGGGTTTTCTTCATTTTGAAAGCTTTCAGTATTCCTTCTTGTAAAAATAGCCTTTAGGCAAAAATCTGAATTTTTCAGAAGAGCCTTTTCAACTCCACGTCCAAGATTACCATAGCCTACAATACCAACATTAATTACATTCATTTTAACACTCCTTACTTTTTATAAAAAAAACGTGACCAAATGAGGGTCACGTGAATAACATTTCAAAAAAGATACTGCCGAGCCGTTCTTTAAGAAGGTTTTAAACCTCATGACGAGGTGGTAGTAGCCCTTATCCGGTCGTGTTCTGTAAGACCGCATACTGAGCAAGCTAAACCTTCGATAGCATAGGCTAGGCAAGTAAAGCAGGCCAGTAGGGTACAGCATACATCTCACAGGTAAAGAGGACTATAATCCCTTAAAAGAAATGTTGGTTAAAAACATATCATTAACTCGTACCCGGAAGTAATCTTTTGTGAAATTAATATACAATAGTTCTAAAAAAAAATCAAGAGAAAAATTCAAATTTTTTGATAAAAAATATTATTATTTTTGGAAAAACACCAAAAAATTACCAGTTTACAATTTGGCTATTCTATGCTTTAGCATCTTACAGCTATATTTTATGCAGGTAAATGGAAATTGTTCTTAATTAAAAATTGAAAATTTTACTGATTTATTCTATACTCATTATGCTTTACAAATATTATCCAAGAGGTTAGCAGAGCAATGCTTTTTAATTCTTTTGACTATTTGCTTTTTTTCCCGTTGATATTAATTTTATATTATGCCTTTCCTCACAGCTTGCGCTGGATTTTGCTGCTGTGCGCCAGTTTGTTTTTTTATATGTGCTGGAAGCCCATTTTTGTTTTACTTATTATATTCTCGGCAGCTAATAATTATATTTTGTCCGCTTTAATTTTTAATGCCCAGTCTGAAAAATCAGCGAGGCGGCTTTTAAATTTATCAATGGTAATAAATTTTGGACTGCTGTTTGTTTTTAAGTACTTGGTGTTTTTCGTTAGCTCCGTAGGATTTTTGGCAGAGAAGTTTACGGATATTTATATTTTACTGCCTATGGGGATTTCCTTTTTTACATTTCAAGGGGCTAGCTACACCATAGATGTTTACCGTGGGGATATTAAGCCGTCAAATAATTTTTTTAAGTTTTTGTTATTCATCACCTTTTTCCCACAGCTTGTAGCAGGCCCTATTGAAAGGGCAGAGAATCTATATCCAAAAATTTTTGCACGAAAAACCTTTAAGCTAGAAAATCTTACCATAGGGCTTAAGCTTATGCTTTTTGGTTATTTTAAAAAAATCGTAGTAGCAGATAGGATTTCTAAGGCTGTAAATGTGGTTTATGGAAATCCGAAATATTTTGATTCTACAGCACTCTTAATAGCTACTGTGCTTTTTGCCTTTCAAATATACTGCGACTTTAG
>CAYWBF010000433.1:0-2438 GCA_964456085.1 uncultured Eubacteriales bacterium | reverse complement strand
GTAAATCAAAGCAAGAATTGAAACCCATCGACAAAATCTCATAAAATAGCAAGAAAATAAACCGTTGGAAAACAGTCTAATGGCTAATTTTTTCAAGTTCATGCACGCAAATAAAAGGGTTAGTTCCATCTTAACCCTACCTAAGCCCCTGTGTTTAGCGTAGCGCATACCATGAAGCTCTTTTGCATCAGCAAAAACCCTCTCAATGGTTTCCTTACGCTTGTTGTAGATTTCTTTTGTTCCAATAGTATGCCGGATTTCCTCGACCTGCTCTATATAACTTTCCCAAATATGCTGGGTTATCAGCTTTACGTGATCTTTGTTTTCTGTGCATTTGCTTAAATGTGGGCAATTCTTGCATTTATCAGGGTTACTCTTGTATTCTCTGTAGCCTTCTCGGTTTGTTGTGGAATAAGTTAGTATTTCGTTATTAGGGCATATATAACAGTCATATTGCTCATCGTATACATAGTCATACTTTTTGAAAAACCCCTTTTTTGTCATTGGACGCTTGTATGGCATGATAGGGGTTTTGCCATCATTAAGTATCTGTCTTGCTATAGCTGGGGTCTTGTATCCTGCATCCAAAACTTCGTTCTTTATGTTTGGATATTTCTCAATGAGACGTTTGTGGAGCGTTGGGAAAACCGTTGAGTCATGGAAGTTTCCGGCGGTAACTTCAAAATCCAAGATATAATTGTGAGCATCACAGGCAACATTTGCTGTATATGCAAAGCACTTTTTATGCTCGCCTTTATGGAAAACACCGCTGTCCGGGTCAGTTGTGGATGCTTTGATTGCCTTTGTTTCAGGTGCAGTTTCCTTTTCTTTAAGCGGTTTTTTTCCGTGCGCCACACGGTCGGCTGCTATCTCTTTTTGAAGCTCATCTTCGTAATATCGTACCGATTTTTCAACAATCTCATTTTTATATTTATGATTATTGGCATTTGCCTTTATATGCGTCCCATCAATGAATACGCTTTCTTCATTAATAAACCCATTCAGTACTATTTCTTTAACTACTCGTCTAAAAATCTGTTCAAATAAGTCTGTTCCTTCAAACCGTCTGGCATAGTTCTTGCTGAATGTAGAAAAATGCGGGATTCTTTCTGTTAAGCCATAACCTATGTACCACCTGTATGCATTATTAACTTCGATTTCCTTAATTGTCTGGCGCATAGAACGGATTCCGAAGGTGTATTGAATGATATTTAGTTTTATCAGCACCACTGGGTCTATGCTTTCAGGTCCAAACGCCGAATACAGCTCTTCAACAAGCGGATAAATAAAACCTAAATCTATTGCTTGCTCTAACTTGCGAACCAGATGCGTTTCTGGCACTAGCTGCTCAAGACTTAACATTTCTATTTGTTTTTTATCTATTTCACTCTTTTTCCCCATCATTTTTATCACCCTACTTATTATACCAAAAAAATTGGCTGTCGACTAGAGTTGTCGACAGCCTGAGAGGCTTTTAAGTGAAGCCTCTTTTTTATTCTCTAAAGAAAACCCCCGGCTATGCCGGGGGTTCGAAAAAGCTTAAGCTATAAGTAAAAATAAAACCTCCTTTTGTTAAAATATAAATGCAGGTTCGCCAACCGCAGAAAAACAAAAGGAGGATCCGAAATGGATAAAAACAGCTTAGCACATACAACATGGAATTGCAAGTATCATATAGTTTTTGCACCGAAATATAGAAGACAAGTTATATACGGTAAAATTAAAAGAGATATAGGGAAAATATTAAGAGAATTGTGTACACGAAAAGGTGTAGAGATTTTTGAAGCAACAGCTTGCATAGACCATATACATATGGTTGTAACAATACCACCAAAGTATGGTGTAGCAAGTTTTATGGGGTATTTGAAGGGAAAAAACAGTCTAATGATTTTCGATAGACATGCAAATTTAAAATATAAGTACGGAAATAGGCATTTTTGGTGTAGGGGATATTATGTAGATACTGTGGGAGAAATGAAAAGGCAATTAGAGAGTATGTTAAAAAATCAATTACAAGAAGATATAACCCATGACCAAATAAGTATACAAGAATATGTTGACCCGTTTACGGGTGAGCCAGCACCAAAGGGCAAAAAGAAATAAAGGCCGCTTTAGCGGCGGCCTGTAAAAGTTATGCAGTTGGCGAATTTTCAATTAGCCTTAAGGCTCATGCAAGTACAATGCCCTTATAGGGCTGAACAAACTACCCGCTGAGCGGGTCGTTTTGATTGGTTTTAGAACATAAATGCAAACAAGCCGCCGAAAACAATTCCTAATATAATGGAAAGTCCTAACATAATTGCGAACAAGAGTAAACTTGCCCTAAAATAGTTTTTTCTGTTTTCGTTGCCGTCGCCAAAAGCCCAAACAAATGCCATAATAATATTAACAAAAGGCACGATCATTATTAACATAGTGATGAGCCAGTCTTTAACTGT
>CAYWBF010000432.1:0-2441 GCA_964456085.1 uncultured Eubacteriales bacterium | reverse complement strand
ACTTAAAAAGGCTTGTGGTAAGTGCAAGACGTCCTTTTGCACAAGCTGCTTTGTGGATAATGGGAACAAAAAAATACTAAGGAAAAACGAGCTTGAATGAATTAGAAGTAGGAGGAATGTGTTATGTCTGATATAGCGTATTTAGTGCTTGAAAATGGGCAAATATTTGAGGGATTATCATTTGGCGCTGTGGGTGATGTTACAGGGGAGCTTGTCTTTACAACAGGAATGACAGGATATTTGGAAACTCTGACCGACCCAAGCTACTTTGGTCAAATTGTCATTCAAACCTTCCCACTCATTGGAAATTACGGCATTATTCCCTCCGATTTTGAAAGCAGTTTTATTGGAGCAAGTGCCTATATTGTAAAATATCCGTGTCAAGACCCCTCTAATTTCAGAAGCGAGGGAACTCTTGACACTTTTTTGCGGCAAAAAAACATTATCGGGCTACATGGTATAGACACAAGAGCTGTAACAAAGATTATTCGTGAGAACGGTGTTATGAACGGCAGAATTACAAAGCGAAAACCTAAGCAAGCGGATTTAGCGGAAATTAGTGAATATAGAATTAAGAAGGCAGTGGAAAGTGTTTCGGTAAATGAGGTAACGCACTACACCACGGATAATCCTAAATATAAAGTGGCACTCTTAGATTTTGGATTAAAGCAAAACATAGAGCGTGAGCTTTCAAGGCGTGGTTGTGATGTATGGGTATTTCCGTATAACAGCACACTCACAGACATATTGGCTATAAATCCAAATGGTATAATGCTGAGTAACGGACCCGGTGACCCTGCCGATAATCTGATTATAATAGAAAACTTGAAGGAGATTATAGCTTCAAAGATACCAATGTTCGGCATATGCTTGGGGCACCAGCTTTTGGCACTTGCAAACGGTTTTAAGACGCACAAATTAAAATATGGGCATCGTGGAGCTAATCAACCCGTAAAGGATTTGATGGACGGCAGAGTTTATATTACAAGCCAAAATCATGGCTATGCTGTAACCTCCGACAGTATAGACAGGGACGTTGCGGATGAGTGGTTTATAAATGTAAACGATAAGTCCTGCGAGGGAATTATTTATAAAAATTCGCCTGTGATGTCGGTGCAGTTTCACCCTGAAGCCTGTGCAGGGCCGCTTGATACTTCATTTCTGTTTGATAAATTTTTAGGGAATATGGAGGGTTATAAAAATGCCGTTAGATAAAAGCATTAACAAGGTACTCGTTATCGGCTCGGGGCCGATTGTCATAGGTCAAGCCGCCGAGTTTGATTATGCAGGTACACAGGCTTGCCGTGTACTTCGTGAGGATGGAATTGAAATTGTGCTTGTCAATTCAAATCCGGCAACTATTATGACTGATAAAAACATAGCTGACAAAATCTATATCGAGCCGCTAACTCTGACAACCATTAAGCGGATTATTGAAAAAGAACGTCCCGACAGCATCTTGTCCGGGCTTGGCGGTCAAACAGGGCTTACCCTTTGTATGCAGCTTGCAAAAGACGGTTTTCTTAACAAGATGAATGTGCGATTACTCGGCTCATCTCCTGAAACTATTGACAAGGCAGAGGACAGACAGGTATTCAAGGACACAATGGTCAGCATAGGTCAGCCTGTCATTCCGTCTGTTATTGCCACAGATGTAAAAACAGCAAAGAGCTTTGCAGATGAAAACGGTTTTCCTGTTATAATCCGCCCTGCTTTCACTTTGGGCGGAAGCGGCGGTGGTATTGCACATAATGAAAGCGAACTATCGGAAATTGCCGCAAACGGTCTGTCCCTTTCTCCTATTCATCAGATACTTGTGGAAAAGTCCATTGCTGGGTGGAAGGAGATTGAGTTTGAGGTTATGCGTGATAAAGTAGGAAATGTATTAACCGTTTGTTCCATGGAAAATTTTGACCCTGTCGGCGTGCATACAGGCGATAGTATTGTTATTGCTCCTGCGGTAACGCTTGCGGATAAGGAATATCAAATGCTACGCTCTGCGGCATTGAATATCATCACAGCTTTAGGAGTGGAAGGTGGATGTAACTGCCAATTTGCTCTGCACCCACACAGCTTTGAATATGCGGTAATTGAAGTTAATCCAAGGGTATCTCGTTCATCTGCACTCGCTTCAAAAGCAACAGGATACCCCATTGCAAAGGTAGCAACAAAAATAGCAATAGGTTATACATTGGATGAAATCGTAAATACCGTAACAGGCACAACCTTTGCAGCATTTGAGCCAACCCTTGATTATGTTGCGGTAAAGCTTCCGAAATGGCCGTTTGATAAATTTGTGTATGCGAAAAAGGACTTGGGTACACAGATGAAGGCAACAGGGGAAGTAATGGCTATCTCTGATACCTTTGAGGCTGCGATATTAAAAGCTGTTCGAGGTGCGGAAATCGGACTGAACTCACTTGATTTACCACGACTTAAAA
>CAYWBF010000431.1:0-2460 GCA_964456085.1 uncultured Eubacteriales bacterium | reverse complement strand
GCTCATGGCCTCACCTCCTTTCAGAGGTGCAAGCCTACCGCCCTTATGCTTTTGTGCAAGTAAATTATACTATAATTTTGATTAAAGGCCAACGTTTTTGTTGTCTTTATTTTTGTATACCAAAAACCCTCGGCTAGGCCGGGAGCTTTGGTATACAAAAAAAGTCCTGTAAAATTAATATTTTACAGGACTTTTTAATAAACAGGGGTAGAAGGACTCGAACCCTCAAGAACGGTTTTGGAGACCGGCATGTTACCATTACATCATACCCCTATATGTAAAGCACATATACTGTGCTTTATTTTTTTATTCATTAATATTAATGGCATCAGGAAAATAATTTGAAAGGGAATCCTGCAAAACGGTAGTGTTTACATAACCTTGGATTATTGCCCCATCTAAAACAGATACGGAATAGGCATTTATATTGCCAAATACAACGGCATCATTTTTAATCTCTGCCTTACCACCTATGTCAAGATTTCCTTTGATTTTGCCATTCATATGTATTTGCTGTGCGTTAATATTTCCTAAAAGCAAGCTGTCTCTATTCATAGCGATTCGTCCCTTGGAATTAACATTTCCCTGCATTGACGAACCTAACATACTAACATTATTGCAATTTAGATTTCCAACAAGCTTACCAGTAACTGCTGCGTCTTTAGCAACTTGAACATTGCCATTTACATTACCTTCAATACTGATATTAGCCAAAGAACGAATATTACCCTCAACTAAAGTGTTAATAGATATGATTGTAACCTCTTCCGGCTCATAATAATCTACATTAGATGACGATGATTCTTCATGCACTGTTGAAGAGTAAGCTTGAGAAGTAGTTGACCCATGACCATAGGTTTCAGCTTCAGCAGATGAAAAACCCCCTGACTCATCTCTGTCACTAACATAGCTTACTTGCTGAGGCTCGGAATAGTATGTAAGCTTCGGCTCATTTGCAGAATCATCAGATTTTTCGGTTCCGGAAGACAAATCACCATCTAAAAGCTCTCTCATAGCCTGCTTAAAGTTATCCATTAAACTCATCTTGGATTCTCCAATCTTAGGCTTGCTGTAAGAAGCTTACCTATGGCTCATATTTAAAGTTAATGGGCATAATATTATTTGACAGCTTATCAAAACTAAAGCCTCTTGCTTTAAGCCCAAGGATTATATCCTCAAGCACTGACGCAGTATTGTCCATATTGGCGCTGTCGTGAAGTAGAATAATACCTCTGCGCTGATTCTTAATGCCCTTCAAAATATTATTATAGATAGAAGTCCAATCAGCATCTTTAGCGGTGTCATCTCCACTAACGTTCCAATCAAAGTAAACAAATCCACGTCTTTTTACTTCGGCAAAAATATCAATAAACGAGTGTTTGTTAAAGCTATTGATACTGCCACCGGGAAAACGCAAAATATCCGGTTTGATACCTGTTACTTCATATATATTATTATAGGTATTATTCAAATCATCCAGAAAGCTTTCTACGCTGTCGTAAATTTTTTCATAATCATGAGAAATGGAATGAATACCAATAGTATTACCAGAATCAACAATTTTTCTAAGAATTTCTTTATCTCTCTCTGTTTTTGCTCCCTTTACAAAAAAAGTAGCTTTAATATCGTACTTATCTAAAGTAGAAAGAATCAAAAGTGTATTTTCTGAAGGGCCATCATCAAAGGTTAAATAAATAGTATTTTCTACAACCTTAAACTGCGTAGGCGGCTCCACAAAAAGCTCGGGATAAAGAAATGTATAATCACCATTTTCTAAAAAAGAAGCTTGCTCAGAGTCTTCTTCTGCAGCAACAGCCAAATAATCATTTCCGGCGTTAGATACAGGAACTTCCTTGCTTTCTATTGGCGATGACTTTACAGACGCTTCAAGGCTTGTCCCTGGCTTATCAACTAAAACATCACTTTTAGCCGATATATCAACTACGTAATCTCCGTTTACATCCTCCATGCTAGGCTCTTCGTCCTGTGGAAAATATTCCGGGTTAAATTCAGTAGCATCAACGGGAACAAAAAACTCACTGGCACAATATTTATTAAAAAATATCTCCATTAAGCTTTCATTATCATATTTCGCTAAAACATTAATTATATCTTCTGTGGTAAAGCCTCTATTTTTAAGCAGTTCATAAAGATGGTCAAAATCTACGTTTTTGAAATCTTCCTTCAAATCCGAAGAAGCTGGCTCTATACCTTCCAAAACAGCCTTTTGATACTTGGCCATTGTCTCCAGCGTTTTAGAGCGTTCCTTGGAATACATAATACCGAAAAAAATCGCAAAACCAACAGAAATAATTATTATTCCGAAAACAGCAGTAAGAATTAAATCCTTAAAAAACCTGACACTTCCGAAATACATCTATATACCCCCGAAAACCATAGACTATGACGTGATACAATATACACTCAGTAAAGAGTAAATGCAGCAATGGATACAAAAAT
>CAYWBF010000430.1:0-2472 GCA_964456085.1 uncultured Eubacteriales bacterium | reverse complement strand
ATGTAATAAGGGTGGAAAGAATGACCTACGAAAGCCTACTAGAAGAAATAAAAAATAATGGAATAGAATTAATTGAGGATTATTTGCCGGATAGTTTAAAAGGGCTGTATATTGAAAATAATATTATTTTGAAAAAAGACATGGACAGGCTTAACAAGAAATGTATTCTTGCGGAGGAGCTTGGACATCACTTTTATAATGTAGGCGACATAACAGACCAAAGCAGTATTAGCAACAAAAAACTTGAAAAACGAGCAAGAGGCTTTGCATATGAAAAGCTTCTGCCTATTGACCAGCTTAAAAGGGCAATGGAAAAAAACGCCCATACCCAATACGAAATTGCAGAGGAGCTGGACGTTACCTGCGAATTTTTACAGGATGCAATTACTCACTATAAGCAGAAATACGGAATGTTTGAATAATGGAGGAAAAATATGTTTGAAACGAACGAAACAGCTGAACGGGTCATACTTGTGGCGGTGGATTCTAACCAAGGCGGTGGCTTTACTGCGGAAAGCTCATTAGACGAGCTTTCGGCTCTGGCAGAAACAAGCGGCGCAGAGGTTGTAGGAACGCTCATTCAGCGCAGGGAGAAAATACATGCTGCTCACTATCTTGGAAAGGGCAAGCTTCAAGAACTAATTGACTTAATCTCCTTAACCAAGGCTAACGCTATAATATGTGACGATGAGCTTACAGCAACCCAGCAGAGAAATATGGAAAAGGCGCTTGATGTAACAATTATTGACAGAACAATGCTAATACTAGATATTTTTGCCAAGCACGCCACTACCAAGGAAGGCTATGTACAGGTAGAGCTTGCCCAGCATAAGTATAATCTCTCTCACCTTACAGGTATAGGTACGGCGCTTTCAAGATTGGGCGGCGGTATAGGCACAAGAGGTCCTGGTGAAAAGAAGCTGGAAACCGACAGGCGGCATATTAGAAACAGAATACACGAGCTATCGGAGGAGCTTAAAACAATGGAGGCTCACAGGCAGGTGCTACGAGAAAAGCGTAAAAAGGCAGGTGAGATAGTGGTATCAATGGTTGGATATACAAACGCAGGTAAGTCAACCCTTATGAACGCCTTAACTAACGCCGGTGTTTATTCAGCCAACAAGCTGTTTGCTACGCTGGATACCACAACCAGAAGGATAGACTTGCCTAGCGGTGGAAGCGCATTTATTACAGATACGGTAGGTTTTATACAAAAGCTTCCCCATAATTTAATAAAAGCCTTTAAGGCAACATTAGCAGAGCTTATGTTTGCAGATATTCTGCTGCATGTGGTTGATGCCGCTGACCCAATGTACATGGAGCACATAGACGTAACCCTTAGCACCTTAAAGGAACTAGGCTGTGAGGAAAAGCCTGTTATTACGGTGTTTAACAAGGTAGATAAGCCGGAAGCGGCAAGCCTTACTCCTGTGCTTAAGCCAGATTGCTTCTCCAATGTTAAGGTATCGGCAAAAACAGGTGAGGGTGTGGATAAGCTGCTTTCTGAAATAGAGCGGTGTATTTCCAGCACAAGACGACTGACAAAATTTATACTGCCTTACAACGAAGGTCAGCTAATTAACCAAGTGCACAATAAATGCGAAATAATGGAAGAGGAGCACAAGGCAGAGGGAGCCTATATTGCAGCTTATCTTAATGAAGAAATGGAGAATAAGGTTAGGCAATACATTATTAAATAATGTGAGTTAGACGAAATTGCAAATCGATTTCGTCTAACTCACATTAAATATACCAAACGGGGGAGAATGGCTTGCTTGATACCTATATAACAATAAATAAATCCGGGTATGCCGAAACTGTAGAAAAAAAATCAAAATTTATTGCCGTAGCGCAGCCAGTGGAAACACAGGAGGAGGCACTTAGCTTTATAGATGAAATAAAGCTTAAGCATAAAACAGCCACTCATAATGTTTCAGCTTTTACAGTAATTGACCTTCATCAGAAAATGCCGGGAGTAGAAAGGTACTCTGACGACGGAGAGCCTAGCCAAACCGCAGGCAAGCCCATTTTAGAGCTGCTAAACGGAGAAAATGTTAAAAACGCCGTTATTGTGGTCACACGATATTTCGGCGGAACATTATTAGGTACAGGGGGGCTGGTGCGTGCCTACGGACATAGCGCCAAGCTTGCCCTTCTTGATGCGAAAATTGTTACAAAGCTTCTTTGCGAGAAATTAGCCTTGACTATTTCTTACGAGGAGCTGGGGCGTGTACAGCACGCTATTTTGAAAAACAACCATATAACCACAGATACCCAGTATACCGACGTAGTTAAGCTGTTTCTAAAAATAAAGACTCAAGAGGTAGAGGGCTTTATTAAGCAGATGAGGGATATGACAAACGGCGGTTGCGAACTGGAGCGGCTCGGTTTTGAGTATTTATGCATATAGAAATCTTTAGAAAATTTGATTTATTCATTGACATATTCAAATATATTTGCTAAAATTCCTAA
>CAYWBF010000429.1:0-2482 GCA_964456085.1 uncultured Eubacteriales bacterium | reverse complement strand
AAACCGCCAATATTTACAATTGCGTCCTTTTTGGAGCTCATCGTAAAAATGTCGCCATAACTGAACATTTCTAAAGCTATTTCCTTAATTGTCTTTTGCTTATAGCCTTCTTCTCTTTCCTTTATAAAGTAAGCGTTTTCAGCAAACCTTGCTGCATCAATCAAAACGGTTATACCGTATTTCTGAGCAACTGCATATACTTCACGCATATTTTCCATGGAAACAGGCTGTCCACCGGCAGTATTGTTTGTTACTGTCATGATTATCAAGCCTACATTATCCTTGCCGTATTCCTCAATTAAGGCTTCCATGCGTTCTACGTACATATTTCCCTTAAAGGGATGATAGGAGGAGGTGTCAAGAGCCTGTGGGATTACACAGTCCACAGGTGTTCCTCCGGCTAGCTCTACATGTGCTCTTGTGGTGTCAAAGTGCATATTTGAAATACAGTATTTGCCCTTTTGAAGCTTAATCGGCAGCACAACCTTTTCGGCAGCACGTCCTTGGTGCACAGGCTGAATATGCTTGTAGCCGAAAATCTCCTTGGCAGAGTTAAGCAGATTGTAGTAGCTTTTTGCGCCGGAATAAGACTCGTCGCCTATCATCATGCCTGCCCATTGGTAGGAGGACATTGCACCGGTGCCGCTGTCTGTAAGTAAGTCAATATACACGTCCTCTGCTTTTAGATAGAAAAGGTTATAGTTGGCCTCTTTAATTTTTTCGATTCTTTCTTCTTTTGTCAAAATCTTAATTGGTTCTACCATTTTTATTTTAAATGGCTCGGGGTAGTACCTTGAACTCATGGAAATCTCTCCTTAAACAATATTTAGAGATAAAAAATTATCACCTAATACCTTGGGTACCTTGGCCCCTTTTGAAATCGTAATAAAATTTTATCACTTTTGTTTTTTTGTGTCAATATTTTGTAGAAAAAAGTAATGTAATTATATTGAAAAATAGAGTTTAATGAAAAATTAATTGTTTTTATGTAAAATTGCACCCAATAATCATTAAAAGAACTTGCATAATTTAATTGCTCAAATTATAATGAGAAAATATTATCATTTTTAGCAATTCCGAAAATATTCGATAATTGCTCTTGGAGTGAAAAAAATGTCACCAGTAATTTTAAATCAGTACGTAAAGCTTGTAGAATTTTTGGGAAATGTTTTAGGCGAGGATTATGAAATTGCTCTTCATGACTTAAGCATAAAGGAACGCTCTATAATTGCCATAGCCAACGGACATGTTAGCGGAAGAAGTGTTGGGGCGCCTCTTACCGACCTAGCGCTAGAAATAATTTCAAATAATTCCTATAAAAAATCAGACTTTCGTATCAATTATCAGGGCCTATCCGCAGAAAATAAAATTTTGCGTTCCTCCACAATGTTCATAAAGGATTCGGAAAACAGGTTGATTGGGTTGCTTTGCATAAATTTTGACGGAAGTAAGTATAGAAAACTCAGCCAGGATATTTTAGAGCTATGTAATATTGGCGCTCTGCCAACTTCTCCGCTAGAAAATTTTTCAGATTCAATAACAGGTCTTACAAAAACAGCTATATCCAATATTCTGTCAGAGCAAAAAATTGATTTACATAATGAAACCTTAAAAAGTCTATCCCATAAGACAAAAATCAGCATTGTAGAGGGCTTAAGCAAAAAGGGGATATTTGAGCTTAAGGGCGCTGTTAATGCGGTGGCTACGGAGCTTTGCTGTTCTATCCCTACTATTTATAGGTACTTGAAAAAGATAAAATAAAAAACAGCCGAAAAGGAAGAATTTTACCATGGCGAATAACTCGTCCTCGTAATGTTCCTGTTCGGCTGTTTTTTTGCTAGGCAGCTAGGGGGTTTGGGGGAGTGCAGCTCCCCAAAAAACTTACTTCCCCAATAAATATTTAATTATCAGAATAATAATCCCAAGGTTCAACATCAATATTAGAGTAGCTATTCATACCTGTTCCGGCAGGAATTAGCTTACCAATAATAACGTTCTCCTTTAAACCAATAAGTGGGTCGATTTTACCTTTTATAGCGGCTTCTGTAAGAACCCTTGTAGTTTCTTGGAAGGATGCCGCGGAAAGGAAGGAGTCTGTAGCAAGAGAGGCTTTAGTAATACCAAGTAGAATTCTCTGTCCTTGGGCTTCCCTAAAGTCCTCTGTTTTAGCTACCTCATTAATTTCCTCAAATTCCAACCAATCAACAAGACTGCCGGGTAGGAATTCTGTATCGCCGTTTTCTTCGATTTTTACACGCTTAAGCATCTGCCGCACAATGATTACCAGATGCGTGTCGGAAATTTCTACGCCCTGCAAGCGGTAAACTCTCTGCACCTCCTGAAGCAGGTAGTCCTGAACTCCACGAAGTCCTTTGATTTTCAAAATATCGTGTGGGTAAACAGAGCCTTCTGTAAGCTCATCCCCAGCTTCCACATAATCACCGGTGAAAACCTTAATACGAGAGCCGTAAGGGATTAAATA
>CAYWBF010000428.1:0-2517 GCA_964456085.1 uncultured Eubacteriales bacterium | reverse complement strand
AACAAGAAAAAAAGCCGTTCTCATTCAGCCTTTTAGCTGATTGAGAACGGCTATACTTAAAAATAATATTTTTTTGACTATGTAATAATACGTTTCGACGATGATTTTTCATTAGATGCACCTCTGTCAAAACACTGTGGCAATAATCAGTTGAGTAATGTCCAAAGCTATTCCAAATATAATTGTTCGCTTTAGTAAGTACTGGAGAATTTTTTGAATCGTTAAGAAATTTTTTTATCTAATATTCAACACGCACTATATAGAAAGTAGGCTTTTAAAACTATGCTTGTCCAATGTCAGAATATTAGTTAATAATTTCTCAGATAACACTTATAATAGCCTTCTCTAACTGCAACATTGCTCTTTCAAGCACACTTTTAGGACAAGCAATATTTATTCTTTGAAATCCCTCGCCCTCATTACCAAACATCATTCCACTGTCAAGCCAAAGCCGTGCATTATTTACAATCATATCGTCAAGCTCTTTTTGTGACAATTCAAGAGACTTGCAGTCAAGCCAAACGAGATATGTTCCCTCGGGTTCAACTATCTTAATTTGAGGCAGCCGTTCATTTAAAAAATTCCTTACAAACGTTATGTTTTCCCTTAAATATTCAAGAAGCTGTGAAAGCCACTCACCACCGTATTGATAAGCGCCCTGACACGCCAACAGCCCCATTGTGTTTAGCTGACTGTAACCTGTTTTGTCAAGCTCCTTTTTGTATTTATCACGAATATTTTTGTTTGCAATAAATATATTGGAAACCTGTAGACCTGCCAGATTAAAGGTCTTGCTTGGTGCTGTGCAGATAATTGAATTATCTAAAATTTCATGTGAGATACTGCCAAAAACATGGTGCTTGTGACCTTCATATACAAAGTCGCAATGTATCTCGTCTGACACTACAAGACAGCGGTGTTTAAGGCAGATTTCTCCAATTTGAGTAAGCTCGTCCCTTGTCCAGACACGTCCAACGGGGTTATGGGGACTGCATAAAATAAACAGCTTAATATTATTTTCAAAAATTTTATGTTCAAAATCTTCAAAATCAATATTGTACTTGCCGTCACGATAAACAAGAGGACTGTTAATAAGCCTACGGTCGTTGTCACTAATAACCTCTGAAAAGGGGTAGTAGACAGGCTTTTGAATTAAAACACTGTCACCCTTTTCGGTAAACGCACGAATTGCCATGGCTATGGCAAAGACAATACCGGGAGTTTTAACAAGCCACTGTCTTTTTATTTCAAAGCTAAAACCGCTCAAAAACCAGTTCTTAACCGCTTCAAAGTATTCATCATTTACCTCGGTATAGCCAAAAATGCCGTGGTTTGCAGACTTTATCAGTGCCTGTGTAACCTCATTAGGTACTCTAAAGTCCATATCCGCAACCCAAAGCGGAATAGCATCTAATGGCATTCCACGCGCTATGGCAAAGTCGTATTTAAGCGAATTTGTGTTTTTGCGCTCAATTATTTCATCAAAATTGTAATTCATTTTACTCTCCTATCGCCTGCGCTAAATCCGCAATAATATCCTCAATATTTTCAATTCCAACGGAAATCCTCAACAGTCGCTCGTTTATTCCGCGCTCATCTCTCTCAGCCTTTGGAACATCAGCATGTGTTTGAAGCATAGGGTATGTAATCAATGTTTCCACTCCGCCAAGGCTTTCAGCAAATAAAATCAACTCAACCTTTTCAAGTATTTGCTTGGCTGTTTTTTCGCTGTCAACCTCAAGGGAAATCATCGCTCCAAAGCCACTTGCTTGTCTTTTGGATGTTTCTATATTGGGGTGGCTTTCAAGACCGACATAATGAACGTCTGTAACCTTCTCTTGCGTAAGTAACCAATTTGCCAAAATTGTAGCGTTTGACTGAGCCTTTTCCATACGGACAGCTAAGGTTTTAATGCCTCTGATGAGTAGAAAACTATCAAAAGGCGAAAGGCAAGCGCCTGTAGTTTTGTGAATAAACCTTAATTTTTCTGCAATTTCTGTACTTGCCGTAACCAAAAATCCTGCAAGTGTATCGTTATGACCACACAAATACTTCGTTCCGCTGTGCAAAACTATGTCCGCACCAAGTAATAGCGGCTTTTGGAAGTATGGGGTAAGAAATGTGTTGTCCACAATCAAAAGTATATCTCTACCGCCAATCAGGCGTTTAACAGCGGCAATATCAGTCACCTTCATCATAGGATTTGTTGGAGTTTCGATAAAAATTGCTTTTGTGTCAGCGTTGATTTTTTCTTCTATTTTTAAAATGTCACTTGTATTTACGTAATCTATTCTAAGCCCGTTTTTCTTTGAAATATTATTAAAAAGCCGTATCGCACCGCCATATAAATCATCAGTTGCAATGATGTGGTCGTTTGGAGAAAACAACTCCATAAGAGCCATAGTTGCCGCCATGCCACTTGAAAAAGCAAGTGCATCTGTTCCGTATTCAAGGTTTGCAACAATTTTTTCAACTGCTTCTCTTGTTGGATTTTGCAGTCGTGAGTAGTCGTACCCT
>CAYWBF010000427.1:0-2526 GCA_964456085.1 uncultured Eubacteriales bacterium | reverse complement strand
GTTGCGAGCAGCTTTGGCCGCTTACAAATTAAACCCGGCGATGAAATTATTATCCAAGACCCATTATGGCCTACTTGTGTTGCCCAGATTTCCATATATGGTGGGGTTGCTGTGCCTGTAAAGCTGCTGGAGGAGGAAAGCTTTTGTCTTAATCCTACGACCGTTGAGGCGGCTATTACTGAGAAAACTAAGGCGATTGTAATTAATACGCCTAACAACCCAACAGGAGCGGTGATTCCTAAGGAAACACTTATTGAGCTGGCTAAGCTCGCTAAGAAGCATAATATTTACATAATTAGCGATGAGGTTTATCAGAAATTTTTGTATGACGGGGCAGAGCACTTTAGTATTGCGTCCATGCCAGAGTTTGCTGACAGAACTATTACCATTGACAGCTTTTCTAAAACCTATGCAATGACCGGCTGGCGTGTGGGTTATGCTGTTGCTAATGCAGAGCTTGTGGAACGTATGACTAAGCTTCATGAATTTTATAGCTCATGTGTTAATACACCTGCCCAGTTTGGGGCAATAGAGGCACTCCAAGGGCCAAAGGATGCTTTGATTGAAATGCTTAAGCAATACGAAATCCGTAGAAGCACTGTTGTTTCACATGTAAACCAGATAAATGGGCTTAGCTGTATTCCACCTGCTGGTGCGTTTTATGCTTTTATTAATATAAAGGAAATTGGTATGCCTTCCAGTATGTTTGCACAACGGTTGTTAGCAGAGCGTGGGGTATGTCTTGCTCCCGGGGACGGCTTTGGAATAGGGGGAGAAGGGTACCTTCGCATTTCGTATGCCAATTCTGTTGAGAATATAATTGAGGGATGCAAGAGGTTAGCTGCTTTTGTATCTTCTCTTTGAAAATTTAAATTAAACATAAATGATTTTGGGTAACATGAAATATGCTCCTCTTTAACAGACGGATAGAGTGAAACTGTCTGATTAAAGGGGAGCATATTTTTTTGTTTTATGAGCAGAAGATTGAATATGTTGACTATATGTGGCATAATACCAAAAAACGGTATGAAAAGGGGCTGTATCATGTTTAAGGATAAAATAGCAGTAATAACAGGTGGGGCGAGAGGTATTGGCAGGTGTATTGTTGAGGAATTTATAAGTGCTGGTGCTAAGGTTGCGGTGATTGATAGGCTGTCTTGTGAGGCTAATTTGTTTTTTTCTGGGGATATTGCCGAGGAAGCTGCTTTGGAGGATTTTTCTAAGCAGGTTATAGACCGCTTTGGAAGGATAGATTTCCTTATTAATAATGCTTGCTTAAGTCGACGAGGTATACTGTCCGGCTGTAGCTATGAGGATTTTTTGTATGTGCAGAAGGTGGGTGTGGTTGCACCTTACTTGCTTACAAAGCTGTTTTCGCCCCATTTTAATGAGGGTGGGGCGGTGGTGAATATTTCTTCTACCCGAGCCTTTCAGTCACAGCCTGACACCGAAAGCTATACTGCCGCTAAGGGTGGTATTACGGCGCTTACTCATGGATTGGCGGTGAGCCTTGGGGGTAAGGTGCGTGTTAATTGTATATCTCCTGGTTGGGTTGACACTACAGACAGCGAATTCGTGGGAGCAGATAATGGGCAGCACCCGGCTGGGCGTGTGGGCAAGCCTGTTGATATTGCCAAAATGGTGTTATTTTTGTGCAGTGAAAATGCTGGATTTATTACGGGCGAGAACATTACCATTGACGGGGGTATGAGTAAGCTGATGGTCTACCATAATGATAATGGTTGGAAACTTGATAATAATTCTTAATAAATTGTATAGACTATACATCTTATAATTATGCATAAAAAAGGTGCCAACCTTAGGCTGGCACCTTTTTTATTTATTAAAACCTTCTGATATTGTCATTAAAAGTTCTTCGGCGGAGTTTTTTTCAATGTTCTGTGATAAAATAATTTCCGAAAGTATGATTTGCTTAGCCGTGGTTAGCATTTTTTTCTCTGCACTTGAAAGGCCGCGACGTTTTTCTCTTAGCAGTAAGTTTCTGAAAACTAGGGCTACCTCTGATAACTTGCCGGATTTTATTTTTTCCAAATTTTCTTTGTAGCGCTGATTCCAGTTTTCAGGCATGTCTGTAGGTATGATTTGTACGTTTGAAATAATGCTAATAACCTCTTCTTTGGCATAAATAGGACGCAAGCCTAAATCATCCGCTTTAAGGGCAGAAATCATTATTTTTAGGTTTCCGATAGGTATATTCATAACGTAGTATGTTTGTGAATTTCCATCGACCTCTTTTAACTCTAAGTCCTCAATTACACCAGCACCATACATAGGATACACTATTTTATCGCCTTTACAGAACATTTAACTCACATCCTTTACATAATAATGTTAATGACACATTATAACATACATGGCTTGTAAAAATCTACAATATTTTTTTATTTCTTTCGCCAAAAATGTCCCAGTTTATACCACTGGTGTAAGAAGTTCCAAAGTATCCTCGGCTTCGGGATTTAACTTTGGCTTTTCTGTTTCGCTTTTGTTGGTGTCGTCTATGCCTGT
>CAYWBF010000426.1:0-2537 GCA_964456085.1 uncultured Eubacteriales bacterium | reverse complement strand
GCTGTTCGAGGTGCGGAAATCGGACTGAACTCACTTGATTTACCACGACTTAAAAAGAAAACAGACAGCGAAATCCGTGACTTACTCGCCATAGTTACAGATCAGCGTTTGTTTGTGGTGTATGAAGCTATCAAACGTGGTATCACAGTTGATGAGATACATCTGACAACAAAAATTGACCGTTGGTTTTTGTATGGATTAAAAAACATTGTAGAAAACAAATTATCTGATAGACCTTTATCCTACAAAATGGTTGATACTTGCGGCGGTGAATTTGAAGCACAAACACCCTACTTTTACTCCGTGCAAAATAGTACAGAAAACGAAGCGTTACCTTTCATAAAACGCAGTATAAAAAAACGCATTGTGGTTTTGGGAAGTGGACCTATCCGTATAGGTCAAGGTATTGAATTTGACTATGCCTGTGTGCATTGTGTTTGGTCGCTCAAAAAAATGGGATACGAGGTCATTGTTATCAACAACAATCCCGAAACCGTGTCCACCGACTTTGATACCGCTGACAGACTATATTTTGAGCCGCTTTGCATAGACGACGTGATGAGTGTTATCGAAATCGAAAAACCAATTGGCGTTATTGTAGCGTTTGGCGGTGGTACGGCAATAAAGCTCACCGAGGAGCTGCACCAACGAGGGGTAAATATTATCGGTACATCTGCTGAAAGCATTGATATATGTGAGGACAGAAAACGCTTTGATGACCTGCTTGAAAGCCTTAAAATTAAGCGTCCGAAAGGCTTCGGGGTTTTTACCGAAAAAGAAGCTCTTGATGTGGCAAATAAACTCGGTTATCCTGTTTTGCTTCGTCCGTCTTATGTGCTTGGCGGTCAAAATATGATAATTGCTTTCTCGCCTGAGGATATTTGTGAATATATGGAGATTATCCTAAGGCAAAAACAAGACAATCCTGTACTAATCGACAAGTATTTATCTGGACGTGAGATTGAGGTTGATGCTATTTGTGACGGTGATGATGTTCTTATACCGGGAATTATGGAGCATATCGAGCGCACAGGCATACATTCGGGTGATAGTGTTGCTGTTTACCCTGCACCAAATGTTGGTGATGAGCTTGCAGATAAATTATTTGATGTTACAAAAAGTTTGTGTTTTGCACTGAATGTCCGAGGACTTGTGAATATTCAATATGTTCTGTATGAGAATGAAATCTATGTGATTGAGGTGAATCCCCGTGCTTCAAGAACAGTACCATATATTAGTAAGGTAACAGGCGTTCCAATGTGTGAGCTTGCAACGAGGGTAAGTGTGGGTGAAACGCTAAATGGCTTAGGCTATTCATCGGGGATTGCAAAAATACCACCGTATATTGCTGTGAAAGTGCCTGTATTCTCTTTTGAAAAGCTAACGGATTTAGATACACATTTAGGACCTGAAATGAAATCCACAGGTGAGGTGTTGGGTCTTGGTAAGAATATGGAGGAAGCCCTGTACAAAGGGCTTGTGGCAGCAGGATATAAAATGCACAAAAGAGGTGGCGTATTCTTAACCGTTCGAGAAAGTGACAAAACGGAAATATGCGGTATAGCAAAGAAATTTGCGGAGCTTGGATTTGTGCTGTATGCCACAAGCGGTACAGCCGAAGCATTAAAAAAAGACGGCCTTAATGTCGCCGTCGTTAATAAAATACACGAGTGTTCCCATAACAACACAGCAACAATGCTTGAAAGCGGAAAAATCAATTACATCATATCCACCTCGGCAAAAGGAAGAAATCCTGCCACCGATGATGTAAAAATACGCAGAAAGGCTTGTATTTTGGGTATCCCTTGCCTTACCTCAACTGATACCGCAAACGCACTTGCTGACAGCTTACTTTCGGGATACAGCGAAATAAACACAGAGCTAATAGACATAAACCATTTAAGGAGTGAACGTATGGAACTCAAGTTTACAAAAATGCAGGGTTGCGGTAATGATTATATTTACATTAACTGCTTTGATAACACTGCCACGGGCGGTGTGGAGATAAACTCTCCAGAATCCTTGTCCGTGCTTTTGTCTGACAGACATTTTGGCGTGGGCGGTGACGGTATAGTGCTGATACTGCCGTCTGATGTTGCCCATGCACGAATGAGAATGTTTAACCTTGACGGCAGTGAGGGCAAGATGTGCGGAAATGCCATTCGTTGTATTGCCAAATATCTTTATGATAATAACATTGTCCGAAAAACTCAGATGAACATAGAAACACTGTCAGGTATCAAGGAACTGTATTTATCAACACAAAACGGAACTGTATCATCTGTTAAGGTTAATATGGGAAGAGCGGAGCTTTCCCCTGAAAGAATCCCTGTAAAACTGCAAGGGAATAATGTGATAAACAAGCAAATAACGATTAACGGAAAAGATTATGCTATAACTTGTGTATCTATGGGTAATCCACACGCAGTTGTTTTTTGTGATGACAAATTGGGTGAAATTGATTTGGACAGCCTTAACCTCGCCGAAATAGGACCATTGTTTGAAAACGATGCCTTATTCCCCGAAAGAGTAAACAC
>CAYWBF010000425.1:0-2544 GCA_964456085.1 uncultured Eubacteriales bacterium | reverse complement strand
GACTTTCACAAGCAGAAATAGACATGCTTGAATATTGCTCAAAAGCTACAGGAAAGTTAAAATCTGACATTATAAGAGAAGGGATTAAAGAGGTTTACGAAAAAATAAAAAAGTAGACACAGGTTCAGAATGCCAATCCTAAAAACCCATATCTACTGTGCCGAAGTTTCCTTCTGCAAATATAATACTACAGAAGGAAGCTTCTTTCAACACCTAATTTTGAAAGGAGTTTTGTATTATGAATCAAAACAAGCAAGAAATTATTACTCAACCAGCTAAGCATAAAACATTGATGAAATTTACTGAAACAGTTTGCATAACGCTGATTATTATAACCTTTATTGTGTGCAGCTACCTAGCAGGGCTGTTATGGATGGCACTTGTAGGAACGTTTGTCATGGGCTTTTTGAAGCTTATGGCTGATTCAGTAAGATAAAAAAGAACGCTGTGGGTTAGCCATATTACTGGAAACACAAGGAGGATTTATGAAGTCAATTATTGATATTTATAACGAGTTTGTGGGCACTGATGAATGTTTTGCGCTTGGCAATATAGAGCTGGTAGAGAATAGCCAAACGCAACTTGATGATATGATTAGTAGCTTGCTTAAAAGAGATGCTGCAGCAGGTTTAGACGGATATATAGGGGATTATGCAATGGCTAAAGAAATGCAGGGCTTCATATGGGGGTTCGCATTATGTTCACGTTATAATGCGGCTGTACAAGAGGCTATTAGTTACATAAAACAAACCAAGACCTGTGGCAATAATTAGTATTATGCCGCAGAGGGGCTACGCTCCGGAAATAAAATCTTGAAAGGAGTATCTTATGTCAACCGAACAAAAAAATAGCAACCATTTTAACAGCGTTAGGACGCAAGCCTAAGACGCTAGCGGAGGCAATAGGCGTTTCCGAACCTATAGCGCAAAAGATATTAAACGGAACTGTTGAATTACAATGCGGAATGGCATTAAATATACATAAGCTTTTAACCCGGTTAACGCCTGATGAGTTGTTTGGGGAGGGTAAGCCAGTATGAATTTTTTAGATAAAAAAACAATTATATTCCCAACGGTGGAAGATGGACAAGCAACGATTTACAAGACCGAGTGTGCTAAGAAAGATGGCATAGTCGAAATTATTGATAACCTTTTCAACTGTACAATTACCCCTAGTCTATCTATTGATGATTGCAAAGAAGTTTTAAGCGGCTTAGACGAGAAGGAAGCTTCTTTTGTCGTTAGTGTAGTTAATGACTTCCATTATTTTTTCAGAAAGTTTTGTGAGCACTACACTATTCCTCAATTTCCGTTTATAAAAGCAGAACTGGAGTTTATTTACTATTCCTATAAAGATTTTCTTGTAACATGGGTAGGCCTCAACTCGGATAGATTTAACAAAATTGAAATGGCGTTTCTTTTTGGGGGTGAGCCAGCATGAATAACGTAATTTCTCTAGTTGAAAAGGAACCCGAGCGGTACATAAAGGTAGTTAAATTAACCGCAAATGAATTAACGTTTAACTACAATCCTGCGTATAGCACGAATATCAACACCTACTTTAATGCTTGCCAACTATATCAACAAATACTTCTACCGCTTGCACCAAGAGGAGGTGAGGCTGAGTTCATATAAGACATTGGGGCTACAATTTACGGCTTGGCTGATGAACGGCGTGACTTCGATAATTTGGCACATCACGCTCATAATGCAGCGGTGCAGTATGTTTTCTGAAGTGAAAAGATTTTAGCAACTTGGCGTCAGGTTACAGATATTTTCGACAAGCAAAAAAATATATAGGAGGTAGGCTTAATGAGAAAATTTGCGCTACGCAAAAAAGACAAGACCGAGACTGTCACTGAATGGGTAAACCTTAGAGAAGCAAGCAAATTGCTGGGTATCACGCCTAAAATGTTGAAGTATGAAATTGAGATAGGCAAATTACCCTATAGGGAGCTAGGCAAGATTAAGCAAGGCCAATTAGAGGGTTACAACAGGTATTTGGTTAATATCAAGCTTGTTAAAGCTTATTTAATGAGACGCGATATTGAAGCCATGGAGGAGCGCAAGAAAAATCATTTTTACATTTACGGCAATACAAAAACAAAGATTAAGAGGGTACCGTTATGATGCGAAAACTAAGACATACATGGCTTCTTGTATGCCTATACTTATGTGGGCTGGAAAGTAGTGACAGCGTAACCACTGTCACTACTTTTAAAATTGGGTACAATATGCGGTTATGTTAGAGATGAATATTAGTGAAATACAAAAAGGCGGCTGCATTGGCCACCCAAACAATATTCTGCAAAACGTTAAAACTATGCACAAACTATGCACAAACTTATTTTACCGAAAGCCACACAACAAAAAACGAACCCCTGTAAACTCTAGGTTTACAGGGGTTCGTTTAAAAGGCACCAGCGAGATTTGAACTCACGAGTAAAGGTTTTGCAGACCTCTGCCTTACCACTTGGCTATGGTGCCGAAAAAGTGACTCGTGGGGGAATCGAACCCCCGTTACAGCCGTGAAAGGGCCGTGTCT
>CAYWBF010000424.1:0-2546 GCA_964456085.1 uncultured Eubacteriales bacterium | reverse complement strand
AGTGACTCTGATGGCTATGAGATTTCTAAAAAGATCAGGAACATCACAAACGAGGTGTACGTTATTAAGGAAACAACACTGTATTCAGCTTTCAACCGTTTGGAGAGTAACGGCTACATAAAATCCTACATAGGTACGGAGACGCACGGAAAGCAACGAACCTATTTTAAAATTACCCAAAGTGGCATTGACTACTACAAGGAAAAATGCTCTGAATGGGAAATTACAAAGGACGTAGTTAATAAATTTTGTAAATTCAAAAAGGAGACTATGGTAAATGGAAATAATTAGTAACTATCTTGAAAGTATGTTTAAAGGACTGCCACAGTCAGACGAGATTATGCGGATAAAAAGAGATTTGTTCTTGGACATGGAGGCAAAATATCAGGAGCTTCGCCAAAATGGGAAAACCGAAAATGAAGCAATAGGCTCCGTTATTTCTGAGTTTGGAAATATTGATGAGCTTGTAAACGAGCTGGGCATTACTCCGGAGCCAGAAGAAATAAGCCACCAGCCGGTTTTATCCTTGGAAAAGGTTAGGGAGTATCTTAACGCCACAAAATTTTCTGCGCTACTTATTGCAGGTGGTGTGTCTATAATTTTATTTGGAGTAGCCATAACTATATTTTTAAATTCAGGCGCTATACCCATTACTCCTTTCCAAACAATTAACAAAATATCCAGTAGAATATCCTCAGCAGCACTATTGTTTTATGTGATTCCGGCGGTAGCTATGTTTATTTACTCTGGCTCAATTACTGAAAAGTATAGGTTTATCAAAGAAGGTGGATTTAGCTTAGACAGAAAGACAAAAAGCATAGTAGAGGCAGAAGCTTCAGCCTTTGCTCCAAAGCAGACTATGTTCACCATATGTGGAATCACCCTAATTCTTCTAGCCGCAATAGTAATCATAATTTTTTCTGACTTAGACAGCGATGCAAGCGTAAGCGCAGCCATGGTACCTATAGCAATGGGCGTAGCCGGATTCATATTCTCAGGTTCGGTTTCTGATGGATATAAAACGTTGCTGAAAAAAGTAGAATTTCAAAAAGAAAACGATAAAATTAAATCCTCCATAGCCTCAATTGTTTTTCCACTTGTGACAGTTGTATATTTAATTTGGGGCTTCGTTTACGACGGCTGGAATATAAGCTGGATAATATTTCCTATTGCGGGCATATTATATGGTGTGTTTTGCAGTATTTATGATATTTTTAAGGGAAGTAATCATTAACATGAGTTCGTAGAGCTCACATTAAATAAGAAAATCGCATAAAGCTAAAACGTGAAAAGCTCCCCTTTCAGCAAACAAATAAAATGTCTGCTGAAAGGGGAGCTTTTTGTTTAGTTAAATTTCGTTTTGTTTTGCCTAATCCGCAAAATACATAGGCACAAACGTATCTGGGTCATTCATGTCAGCCTTATGAAGACTGCCAAGGGAATGAGCGGTTGTGTAGAAATAGATAGAGTTAGTCTCAATATCAACAAGAGTAATATATGGGCCACTATACATGGCATAACGTCCAACCTGTCCAATATACTGCATTTCTTTAATTTTGCTTTCAATTTCTGCAAATATAGGATTGTCAAGCTTTATACCTTTCAGAAAACCACGATTAGCAGTATTCAGATTATTTTTTAGGCTGTTTAATCCAATATTCATCTGTGCTTTAAGCCAGGTAAGCTTTTCTTTTGCAACTTTGCCCGAAGAGTCGGTTTTTTCCTTTTCATCAACCCAAATAATTGGATTATAAGCTAATCCCTTTGAACCAGCTGGTACATATCCGACTGACATGCCCATTGTTGTGGCCATAAAGCGAAGTGGTACATAAGCCAAGTCTTTTACCATGAAAGGCGCAGCATCAAGGGGTACGGTTTTGTCGTTTATAGTGGCCTCTTTCTTACCCATTTTAAAAGTTATATCATTTTCGTTATTGTAATCGTAAAACTCCAGCGTGGTTTCTGTGATAAAAGCTCCTTCGCCAAAAAAATTAATAGTGGTAAAGGCTACTCCATCCTTAACTATAATATTAGTACCTGTAAGCTCACCATTTGCCATGAGCAAAACATCAGCAGGCGCGGCATCCTTTGAGCCATTTTTGAATGAATATATATAATTATCAGTCAAGCCATTTTTATCAACCTTACCAACCGCCCGATATGTAGGGTTGCTTTCGTTGGTAATAGGTATACTAGCGATTGTTTTGCTTATTGCCTCGATATCCTTATCAAGCTTCTTGTATTCTGCTTCTGTATCGTCCATGTATTGTACGTCTGATGGATAAGCTATTATATAAGAATATTTATCGGTTACAAATAGCAGCTTACGTTTCCCGGCACCCATTTGGACTCTTTCCTGCGTTAGTTTGCCTTCAATCCGTAGTACAGAGAACAACGTGCCTAACCCGTAGTTATCGTCTGATTTTTTATGCTTAAAGGATACTGAGTTTTCCAAATCAACGGCAGAATATTGCCCTTCCCATGAAGGGGGGAGTGTTAAAGAGAAGCCTATTCTCTTGTTGCTGTAATTAATTCCGGTTGACGAA
>CAYWBF010000423.1:0-2550 GCA_964456085.1 uncultured Eubacteriales bacterium | reverse complement strand
CACTTTTCAGTAGAGGAGCTGCAAGAGGGTATTAAGGTTGGTATGCTTCAAGCTACCGTATCCCCAGTATTTTGCGGCTGTGCTACTTCTAATATAGGTATAAGAGTTTTGATGAACTCTATTGTTAGCTACACTCCTTCTGCCAAAAATGTTTTTGAAACAAAAAAAGCTACCAGCGTAAAAAATGACAGCGAGGTAACAATCAAATGTACAGAGTCTGAAAGCTACTCCGCTTTTGTATTTAAAACTATTGCTGACCCATATGTTGGCAGGCTTTCGATTTTTAGAGTTTATTCCGGTGTTATTAAAAAAGACACACCTCTTTATAATCCAAGAACTGACTTTGTGGAAAAAGCCGGACACTTATACGTTATGCGTGGCAAGGAGCAGATTGAGGTTGACGAGCTTCGTGCAGGTGACATAGGCGCTATAGCCAAGCTTCAAACAACAGCAACCTCCGATACCCTTTGCAAAAAGGAAAACGCTATAACATATCCACCTGTAGCCTTCCCTCCTTCCTTACTTCAAATGGCTTTAGTACCAAAGGGCAAGGGTGATGAGGATAAAATTTCCCAAGCCATCTCCAAGATTTTGGAAGAGGACAAAACAATAAAATTTGAAATCAATTCCGAAACTAAGCAGACTATAGTATCGGGCATCGGCGATAATCAGCTTGATGTATTACTTAACAAGCTTAAAACCAAATATAAGCTTGACGTATTATTTGTAAACCCAATTGTACCTTACCGTGAAATGATTAAATCCAAGGTTAAGGTTCAAGGTAAATATAAAAAGCAATCCGGCGGCCATGGTCAATACGGCGACGTTCATATTGAGTTTGAGCCTTCAAACGATGTGACTCAGCAGTATATATTTGAGGAAAAAATATTCGGCGGCTCCGTGCCAAGACAATACTTCCCTGCTGTTGACAGAGGTCTTGCAGAATGTGTTAGATCTGGCCCATTAGCCGGATACCCTGTTGTGGGCATTAAGGCTACTCTTGTGGACGGCTCCTACCACCCTGTAGATTCCTCCGAAATGGCATTTAAGATGGCTACAAGCCTTGCATTTAAGGACGCCTTTATGAAAGCTAAACCTACCCTTCTGGAGCCTATTGCAAAGGCTGTTGTAACTGTACCCGACGAATACACTGGGGATATTATGGGCGACATGAACAAACGCCGTGGCAGAATTCTTGGTATGGAGAAGATTGGAAAGCTTCAAAATATTTCTGTTGAGGTGCCATTATCCGAAATGTTTAAGTACCCTACAGACCTTCGCTCTATGACCCAAGGCAGAGGCTCCTTCGTAATGGGGTTTGAGCGTTATGACGAGGCTCCTAGCGAAGTAGCACAAAAGGTTATTGAAGCACGTAAAAAAGAAATGGAAAAAAATTAATAAATTTACTGCCCCCTTTATGGCTATGCCATAATTGGGGGTATTTTTATGTTTTTCCCAGAGTTATTTTGTATATTTCTACATATTTTTGTTGAATTATTCCCGAATTTGTAATAAAATTATATTATAATATATTAGGGGTAATATTTTATTTGTCTATATTATCTCCAACTCAAATATATACTTTATATATAATTCGTTACGTAAGGTGGGTAAACATGATTCTTGAAAATGTACAAAAAAATACTCTACAGCAAAAACTGATTTTAACAAACGAGCTAAAGCAGTCGCTTAACATTCTTCAAATGTCTATACCTGAACTTAACATTGCTATTGATAGAGCATTAGAGGAAAACCCCTTATTGGAGATTATGCCTACTATCCATAAAAAGCAGCGTCTTGCCGAAAATAAGGACAGCCTAGAGCACCTAAAACCTTTAAAAATCAACAACGACATATCCCTTAAGGCCGACTTAATGGAGCAGCTTTATGGTGTGAAGGCAGACAGGACAGTTATTTTTGCCTGTAAATATATTATTGAAAGCTTGGACGAAAAGGGCTATTTGAGTTGTGATATTATGGAGCTAGCAGAGCAGCATGGTTTTTCAAAGGAGCATATTGAAGCTGCCTTAAAAATCGTACAAGGCTTTAGCCCTACAGGGGTAGCGGCACGAAGCCTATCGGAGTGCCTTGCTTTACAGCTTATGCAGCAGCCTAAAGTTAACTCCATTGCACTGGAAATTGTTAATAATCATTTGACTCTTTTAGCAGAAAATAAACTGAGACGGCTTGCTGAGGTGCTTGAGGTCAGCTTTACTGAGATAGTACGCTGTGTATCACTTATTAAAGCTCTTGAGCCTAAGCCATCCAGAGGATATAACCCCGACAACGGCAGCTTTACAAGCTATATTGTCCCCGAAGCATATGTATACTGCCTTAATGACGATATAGTGATAAAAATGAATGAACATGCTCTTCCAAGATTAATTGTTTCAACCCGTTACAAAAACACACCAGATTTTCCTCCCTACGAAGAGGCTACCAGAAAATATATAAAGGAGAAGGAAGAAGATGCTTCCGCAGTAATTAGGACTATAGCTTACAGGAATGAAACAATTTATAATATAATAGTTCTTTTGGCGAAACTGCAAA
>CAYWBF010000422.1:0-2562 GCA_964456085.1 uncultured Eubacteriales bacterium | reverse complement strand
TGTTTATGATTTCACATCTCCTTACATTGCTCAAACGTTATTGAACACAGGTTCTTAGCTCTGTCATACTTCCTTTCCGTCAAGCTGTATTCCAAACGTGAAATTTAATCATGAACATATCAACACTTGGGGCGGTATTATACCGCCCCTTTCTTCATTATTACCTATCGTCATGGCTGTGCGTTTTTTTCTTTGTCTTTTGAGGCGTGGCGGTAGGTTGTTAATAATTACGCAGTTTTTTAACAATGTCTAATTTCTTATTGATTTTGGTTTCTCTGACTTTAAGAACATAGGCTAAGTCTGATGGCTTGCCGTCTATCATGTTATCTACCAACCAAGCGACAGCACGCCAATCTTCAATATCTTTAAGAACGTCCTGTACGCCGTGTTTTAGCTTGCTTCTGTCGCTATAGCATAAAGCTGCAACCTCGGAGGCAACAGCAAGGTATAAACTCTGACAGCGTTTTAACTTTTCGGTGTCCTCGCTGTGGCTCTCTAATGCGACAATGGTTACATCACTTATTTTTGCGTAAGGGGTTAGCATGTTTGATATTAGCAAAGCATTAGGGCATAACACTGTAGCAACCACAAGCAAGATTTATACACATATGTTTGACCCCACACATAAAAGTGCTATAGATACAGTTTCAGCGGCATTTAATGAATAAAAAATAAGCTATAAACAAAACCTATTAAATAATTGAAGTTTTGTATTGACATTGTATGTCTAATCGTCATACAATGTTAGTATTAAAAAGAAAAGAGGTTTTTATTATGGCACAAACAACCATTTCAATTAGAATAGATGAAGATATAAAGAAAGAAGCTGAAGATTTATTTACTAAGTTAGGGTTAAATCTTTCATCAGCAGTAAATGTTTTTTTTAGACAAGCTGTAACAGAGCAAGCCATACCGTTTCAGATTAGAGCGGTTAACAAATATGACGAATATTTTAATCCATACAATATGAAAATTCTTGAGGATTCTATTGCCGAATTAAAATCTGGTAAAGGGATAGTAAAAACTATGGGGGAATTAGAGGAAATGGCTAAATGAGTGATAATACAATCTTTTCACCAAGAGCATTGAAAGAGTATATGGAATGGCAAACCAAGGACAAAAGGACACTGAAAAAAATTAATCAACTAATCATGGATATTAAGCGGAACGGTAATAGTGGCATAGGACACCCCGAACCATTAAAGGATAATTTGTCGAGTTTTTGGAGTCGTGAAATTGATTCTAAAAACAGGATTGTTTATCAGATAACAGATAATGATTATATAGAGATTATTCAATGCAAAGGGCATTATAACGATAAGTAAAAAATGCAAAGACGTTGAAAAATGCTTATTTTTATAATATTGTCGCAAATGCTTACACACATAATTATTATAGAACCACTTAAAGCATCGGTATCCGGAAATATGAAATAATATTCTATACTCATTACAGTTGAACTTACGTTATGTAAAACAAAAAGCCTTGATACCATAGGAATTAAACCCTATGCATCAAGGCTTTTTAATTGCTTTTTTAATTTCCGGGATATTATTATGGAGCAATTTTCACGTTTTGTTCGAGGAAATTGCATTAACACAGAACTATTCCATGTTGTTGACTGCCTAAAACCTAAAATAATGTGAGTTCGACGAAATTGCAAAAACCGCAATTTAGTCGAACAAAACGTGAAAATTGCTTCGCAATTTAAGCCGCTAAAGCGTCTTGTTCGACTGCGTCGAACTCACGGTACATAAGCAACCATACAAGAGTTAATTCCATTGGTACAATGGCGCACTTATACACCCTAAAGGGTGTCGTGCGCCCTTGCAGGGGGCGTGAGCGACCTATCGGTCTGCTCATTGGGGGGCTGCACTCCCCAAACCCATTGCATATAAAAAGGCAGACAGTTTTCTTTGAGAAGAACACTGTCTGCCTTTTTGAGTTGTTGGTTAAAGCAGAGAAAGGAAAAATTTTTATTGGCTATCTTCCATTTAAGCATTAAAATTTTTAGCCGTGGCAAAGGTAAGTCAGCCGTATCGGCAGCCGCATATGGTAGTGGAGAAAAAATTAAAAGTGATTATGACGGTACGACCCATGACTACACTCGCAAGGGCGGCGTTATTCATACAGAGATTTTGTTACCGAACAACGCACCGCCAGAATATAATAATCGCTCTATTCTATGGAACGCTGTTGAGAAAATTGAAAAACAAAAGAACGCCCAACTTGCAAGAGAAATTGAAGTTTCTTTGTCTAAAGAGCTTTCGCATGAGCAACACTTACAGCTTGTAAAATAGTATTGCCAAAAGCATTTTGTTTCTGCTGGTATGATTGCAGATATTTGTTTTCACACACCCAAGCCAAAAGAGAACGAAAATGAAAATCCTCACGTTCATATCATGTTGACTATGCGGCCATTTGAGCTTGACGGAACGTGGGGTGCAAAGTCAAAAAAGGAATATATCCTTGATGGAGATGGTAAAAAAATTATATTGCCAAGTGGTGAATTTAAGACACGAAAAATTAATACTACTGATTGGAACGAGCAGACCAAAGCCG
>CAYWBF010000421.1:0-2565 GCA_964456085.1 uncultured Eubacteriales bacterium | reverse complement strand
AATACCCAGCTCGTGCAGAATATGTATCAACCTTTTCTTGGGTAGAGCCTGACAAATATCTGTTGTACAATGATTTTTGCACCTCATATGACCTATAGCCTGAGGCTGCGTTAAGCCGTATTCCGTTGCCAGCAGCGTCATTAAAAAAATTCATAAGCGCCTCGGCTGCTTCGGGGTGCAAGCTTTGTTTATTGGTGGAGTATTTTTCGGGCAGCTGTATGAGATAGGGCACATAGTCATGGGGCAGATAATTATATTTATTAACCAGAACAGTAATAGCGTCTGGATTATTAACCATTTGAGTATTTGTGTAAAAAGGGTTGTCCAAGCCGATGTTTACAGCCTTTACAACAGCTTCAGCATCTAGCTCCGGCTTTGTAAAGTGATATAGCTCATATCGTTGCAGCAATTCCAGCTTAAAATATGGTACATCTATCATTTGTGTAAAAAAATCCCGTGTGCTTACTTGTATATTTGCAGTAGTGCTATCCTTAGCCATGGCTATGTAGCAATTATTGGCTACCATTGAGCCGCACATTATAACAGCGACGGCTAAACGATTGAAATATTTCAACGCAATTCCTCCTTAGGTATGCAGGTAAAAATTTTGTATGTTAATAAGCTATCTCTAAAGCTTTATAGTAAATGTGGCTCCGCCGCCTTTTGTGTCCGAAACATAGAGCTGACCCTTGTGGAGCCGGATTATTTCTTTGGCAATACTTAAGCCTAAGCCGTAATGTTCTTTCTTGCTGTGGGATTCGTCTATACGGTAGAAGCGGTCAAAAATATGCTTTTTGTTTTCGTCGGGTATACCCATTCCTGTGTCCTCTACCTTTGTAATAACAGAGCTTCCTTGGACGCTAAGCCAAATGTTTACTTTTCCGCCGCTAGGGGTATAGGCCATTGCATTATCCATTAATATAGAAACAACTTGAATTAGCCGTTCTTTATCTCCCATTACCCAAGGTACAGGAGTTTCGGGCAGGTGCAGTGCTAGAGACAGGCCTTTTTCCTTGGCTATAGGCAAAAATAAATCAACAGCTTCAATAAGAAGTGTATCCATTTCAACCCTCTCCGTTTGTACTGACCATGTTTTTGCGTCGGCGCTGGAAAGTATAAGCAGGTCATCAACCAGCCTTGCCATTCTTCTGCACTCATTTGTAATGGCAGTAATAAATCTATTTTGCTGGCCACTGGGTATATCATTTAAAGCCCAGGCTGTAGACGTAATGACCGCCAAGGGCGCTTTAAGCTCATGGGAAGCTGCAGAAATAAATTCCACCTGTTTTTGCCGGTTTGCTTCTATAGGGGCGATGGCCCTTCCGGAAAACCACCAGCTAAAAATTATAAGCAGCCCTATACCAAGTGCTGCCAAAGCAAATACCGTTACACGATTTTTAATTATCTCTGCCTTCTGTAAGGCCATATGATGGATAACCGTCACAGTAAAGTAAGTCTTGTTTGAAGGTATTAAGCTTACAAAGCCTAGGTAAGGCTCGTTTTGTGCATCATAGAAGGAAAAAAATATTTTTGGTACTTCTATAGAAGATACAGGCTTTGACAATAAATCAAAATTGTATTTATTTTCTGCCAGCGACTTGGCTTGCTTAAACAGCTCGTCCCTTGGGGTGGGTGTGCGATAGGAGCCTTTAAATATAAGAGGCTCTCCGTTTTCCTCTATGGAAACAATAATACGGTTTTCTGACTCTGTTTGAGCCAGCCATGTTTGTTTGACCAGGCTTTCGTATTGGACATGGTAGGCTATGGCATTGCAAACGCTGGTAAAGGTGCTTATGCTGCTGCTGTACATTTGCTTTTCATATATATTTAGCTCTATAAGTGCAATAAAAAACAAAATAGTGCTGGTTATGAACACACATAAAAGGGTTAAGTTTAATCTAAGCCTATTAAGCATGGTCGTCCTCCAAGCACAAGCTGTAGCCAAGGGAGCGTATTGTTTTTATTTTTAAGGAGCTGCCTACAGTACTTAGTCTTCTTCTGAGATAATATATGTAGTTGTCTATATTTCCGTCCTCGACCATGGCCTCGCCACCCCAAACTCTGGCAAGGAGTATTTCTCTGGATAATGTTTTACTGGGATTTTTTAAAAAAACCTCCATAAGCTGTGCCTCACGCTTGGAAAGTGAGTAGGAAGCCACAGGGCCTTTCATATGTCTGCTGGATATGTCAACGGATATATCGCCGTAGGCTAATAGACTTGAATTATCCCATTGGACAGGGCGGCGGCTTAATGCCCTCACCCTTGCCAAAAGCTCGGGTGTAGCAAAAGGCTTAACCAAGTAATCATCTGCCCCCGCGTCCAGTCCACATACCTTATCGCCTATCGCATTTAAGGCGGTCACCATTATTACTGGAGTAAATATTGAAAGAGCACGAGTGTTTTTTATAATACTTATGCCGTCTAGTGAGGGGAGCATTCTGTCTAATATAATAAGGTCATAAGCTTGCTGCCTTATGTAGTACAGCCCGTCCTCTCCGTTATGGCACATATCTACATCGTAGTTTTCATTTTTTAGGCTTATCCTAATAGCTTCACAAAGCTCC
>CAYWBF010000420.1:0-2583 GCA_964456085.1 uncultured Eubacteriales bacterium | reverse complement strand
CTGGGATACCGTAGAGAATTTTTTGCCTTACATGACATCAAAAGGTGTAGAAAATGTTGTTGCAACTGTGAGAAAGAATTTGGACGTTTCAATATATCCTGAATATGAAGCAACATTAGCAAAAGCTGCAAAATATTTTGGCAAAGGGGCAAAGACAGATTCGGATTCGCCCTTAACACGGAGTGATGTTGACGAAATTGCTGTTTATATGATAGACCGTTCTGCTAACTGGGGTTATGTAAAACCGCTATTCCCATACATGACAAAAAGCGGTGTGGGGGATGTAGTTAATATCTTTTTACAAAAAACAGGAAATTATAAAACAGCCAAAGAAGCCGAATCCTATATGGGCAATCCGATAAGCAAAATACCAAGTAAACAAGGAGGATATACAGAAAATACAGGCGGAATAGATTTTGAACAATTGCCAAATATGACAACTAAAGAAGTAGATAAACTGGCACTAGATTATATCAACAATACAGGCAAATTCTTTTACGTCTATAATTTGAGGCAGCAAATGTCTACAGAAGGAATAGACAAAGCTGTAGCTCACTATGTAAGCAAAACAGGAGATTATGTACATATATGTGCTATGCTTCAATTTATGAGCGAAAGTGCAAGAAGTGTTATAGTTGAGCAGTATTTTAATGAAGTCAAATCAAGCGAATACGATTCTATATATAAACAATACGCTCCAAGGACATAAAATAAATTAGCAAGAAATACACATCTAGCTGATATTATGAGATTAATTAAGATAGGAGCGACTTTGGAGTACAGCAGAAAAAATACTAAACTCTCTATTAGAAATATTAACCAAGTAATTTTAGGTAGCCATAACTGGCTGCCTTTCTTTTTTGTTGGATAAAAAACACATAAGTTTTTATCTTCTTTATTTTCGATAAATTTTATTGTATACTTTTTATAAAAACTCACTTTTTGGGTATGCACTGAAGGTTTTATGCCATTACCTACTTATCACAGAGTGGAAGAAGATATTTTGAGATTGCCTTGTTCGATATAATCCAAACGGAGGTTATGATGAAAAACACGATAGCTATTCTGCTAATTATAAGTATCATTTTAATTTTAAGTAGCCCTGTTTTTGCAGAAGAAAATGTAGTAGCCAATCGTACATCTTCAAACATTCTTATAGATGGTAAAAAGGTTGCCTTTGACTCCTTCAATATAGATGGTCATAATTATTTGAAGCTCAGGGATTTAGCATATGCTGTGTCTAGTACGGCAAAACAGTTTGATGTTAGCTGGGATAGCGTGAAAAACTCGATTAATCTTACAAGCAATAGCCCTTATACTGTGGCGGGCGATGAAATGTCCATTAAAGGTGCTGGGCGTAAACTGGCCTCAAAAACAGTCCCCAAAATCTATCTCGATGGCGTTGAGGTGCAGATTGAGGCTTATCATATTGATAACAGTCATTATTTCATGCTACGTGACATAGGATTGATTTTTGACTTTGCTGTGGATTGGGAAGAGGCAATTAGTACTGTATCCATAGATACCAGTAAGCCTAATCCTTGCAAATTTTATACATTTGATGATAGCAAGTATGGCGTGCAATTTAGTGTTGCGTTTCCAAAATCTTGGAGGATGGTTGAACAAAAAGCCCCCCCTCCGGATACGCTACGGGAAGGGGCATTTACGAGCGGAATAAGATTTATTTTTGAAGATGCTGCAGAGCTTTTTGGTATTGATGCTAACTTGATTACATCAACTGGTATTGTTAATATAGAACGCTTTACTTCAGTGGACTTCAAAACTATCGGTGGCGTAAAGGGTGTTAAGTATTCCGAATTTATTAATGGTCATGCTCAAGTATTTTATATATTTGAGTTGTTCGGGAAAGACCCTCGTTATATAAAACCTCTTGATGTTCCAGGACCATATTATTTTGCGTATGTTCAGATGAACGAAGAAAAATACACCAAATATCAAAGTGACATTGAAGCAGTTATTAAAAGCTTTAAAGCTGTTAGTAAACGGGAACAATCCTATGTTTCAGAGCTTAGCACTACCTAAAATTGACTTTGCCATAAAGTATGGCTGCCACTGCCTCCTGTGCCCAAAAGGACGTAGATTGCTAATGTAATAAGGCGGTTGTGCCAAGGAGCCAAGGTATAGCCGTCTGAATCCAAAGAATTCACTGGTAGTAGCTGAAGGAACAGTTTGTTATCACTAAAACTAAAAAAACGAGCGGATACTCTAACTCTTTTTAGTGGAGAACCCTTAATCTCCACGCATGTCGTACCACAGTTAAAGTTGTATATCCAACATATCAGTGAAACACGAAATTCATCCTTTTGATTTTTTCTGAGGCATAGTCACTTCTTTTGATTTTTTGATTATTTTTTTGATTTTTGATTTTTGAAAAATTTTTACGACAGGCCACACCCGGTGAAGATTTACGTAGGTTTTGAGATTTTTACTCCCCCATACGTCATTTTTTTGATTTATTTTGAATTATTTAGGGTATTTTGCCTTTATATTATTTACCCCAGCGGCCATTTTCCTTTGCGGTTATTGTAGAATGGCAGCTCTTACATAAAGACATTAGGTTTT
>CAYWBF010000419.1:0-2595 GCA_964456085.1 uncultured Eubacteriales bacterium | reverse complement strand
ATGACAGATGAACACAGGGTGGAGAGAGATATGATATTAGAGGTTGAGCAGTCAGTAATGGGTAAAATGCATGTTGTTGGCTTACCTATTAAATTCAGCAAAACACCAGGAGATGTAACTGTGCGTCCTGCCCCTATTCTTGGTGAACATACTGTTGAAATTCTAAGACAATTAGGCTATGCTAATGATGAAATAGGAGAATTACAAAATAAAAAAGTAATTTGCAGCGGAGAATGTTAATGTTAAGTAATGAGATATGAGGAGGAAAGCTATGAACACCTTGGAATGTATCTTATCAAGACGTAGCATTAGAAAGTTTAAACAAAAAAAAATTGATAGAGAGGTAATAGAAACAATAATTGACCATGTAAGATGGTCACCGTCTTGGAATAATACTAAAGTCGCCAGATTTACAGTAGTAAACGATGAAAAAACCAAAGCTGACGTTGGAGATAAATTTACTGACGTTTATCGTGTAAACGGAGAAGTTATGAAAGCTTCCGCTGCAATATTTGTAGTATCCTGTGTAAAAGGACGTTCAGGCTTTGAAAGAGATGGCAGCTATTCTACGGAAAAAGGCGCCGGTTGGGAGATGTTTGATTGTGGCATTGCAACTCAAACATTATGCTTGGCTGCTGCCGAACTTGGTATTGGTACTGTAATTATGGGTGCGTTTGATTATGAAGGAATAAGACAATTTTTAGATATTCCAGATGACGAATCCGTTATTGCAGTGGTTGCAGCCGGTTATCCGGATGAAGAACCAAAAGCACCAAGGCGAAAAGAAGTTAATGAAATATTAAGATTTGTTTAGACCTGCTAATATATAGTTGAGTCGTGAGCATATGGAAAATACTAAGTATACAAAGGGAAGCCTGACAAAAGAGCAGCTATTTGAAAGACTAGAAAATACTTATAACGAAGTTTATGTTGTTGACAAAGATATGACCATTATATATGTTAATTCTGCTTGTTTACGCAACTATGGTCTTAGACCCGAGGATATGATTGGGAAAAACCATAACATTTTTACTGGTGGTGTTTGGTATCCTTCTGTGTTGCCTAAGGTTTTTAAAGAAAAAAAGAGAATGAGCGTTGAACAAGTAACATACTTAGGCAAAAAAATTTTTTCTACTGCAACGCCTGTGTTTGACCAGGTCAATAACATTGATTTGGTAGTATGCGTTACTGAAGAAAGGTTTGAATCTTTGGATATTCAGTATATTCATAATAAAACCATTGTTAACTACGTAAGTGAGGTTGTAGATACAGATGAATATACAGAAGATTACAAAGACATCATTACACATAATAATGCGTTAAAGACTTTAATTAGGACTGCAAGCCGCTGCGCTAAAAAAGATTTGTCTATACTAATACAAGGCGAATCAGGAACCGGCAAAAGCATGCTGGCAAGGTATATACATAATTCAAGCTTACGAAGTAACGGCGCTTTTATGACTGTGAATTGTGCAGCAATTCCGGAAGATTTGTTAGAATCTGAATTGTTTGGCTATGAGCCTTATGCATTTACCGGTGCCAGTCCTAAAGGTAAAATTGGTCTTATTGAATCTGCCAACGGCGGAACGTTGTTTTTAGATGAGGTTGGGGAATTGACCTTGCCTTTGCAAGCAAAACTTCTACATGTTATTGATAACAAAAACTTCATTCCTATAGGTGGAAAAAAACTCAAACATATTGATACAAGAATCATAACTGCCACCAATCAAAACTTACAAAAGATGGTGGAAGATAAAGCATTTCGTGAGGATTTGTATTGGCGTATTAACGTTATTGACTTGGTTCTCCCTACTCTTAGAGAACGAAAGGACGATATATTGTTACTTTCAGATTATTTTTTGAATAAAGCCAACGCAAAGTATGGCACATCTAAGTTTTTTTCAAAAGAAGTGTTGGATATATTTAATTTATATGATTGGCCGGGAAACATTCGTCAGCTTAAGAATGTAATTGAGCGTTGTGTTATTATGGCTTCTTCAGATTCCATTGAGTTAATTACATTACAAGAAAATATTATTAAGGATGCTTATAAAAATAAGAATACCAATTATGACTATGAGACTTATATGGAGCAATGTGCGAAGAAAATCATAGTTAACGCTTACAAGAAATACGGCTCTTCAAGGAAGCTCGCCACCGCACTTAAAATAAGCCAGTCTACGGCAAATAGGTTGATTAAAAAAAATATTGTGGAATAAAAAATAGTGCCCTATTGGTAATGTTTAATAAAGTGCACCCTATGTCAAGGACAAAATAAAAAAAGGGACATAAGTATAGTGGGAGGATGAGTGCTCAAAGTGCACCACCCCCCACCATTAGCGCGTAAGCGCAAGTTTTTTGCCGAGTGCCTAAAGGCTTTAAAGCTACGCTTTAAAGCCTTTAGGCACTCGGCGTTTTTGTTTTATTAAATTTTTATTGGGTAAGTGCCAGATTTCAAGTAATCGAGCCTGTAAAAAATTTTCTGTAAACAATCCTTCCATGGTAAAATATAAAATGGAGGGATTTTTTCATGTCAAAAAAATAGGCTAACGCCAGAAAAAAGAGTATTTATAAGAGAACTGATTCAGATGTATG
>CAYWBF010000418.1:0-2600 GCA_964456085.1 uncultured Eubacteriales bacterium | reverse complement strand
GAGGATACCATAAAATATATAAAGGAGAAGGAATAAGATGATTCCGCAGTAATTAGGACTATATCTTACAGGAATGAAACAATTTATAATATAATAGTTCTTTTGGCGAAACTGCAAAAAAGCTATTTTCTTAAGGGTGAAGCTTACTTAAAGCCTATGCACATTTCCTATGTAGCCGGATTGTTGGGTGTTCACAGTACCACCGTGTACAGGGCGATAAAAAACAAGTACATATATACCCCCTTTGGAACAATAGAGCTAAAAAATCTTTTTGCCAAGTCACAAGGGCAAGGCGACTCCAGTGAGGTATCAATTTTGAACATTAAGCAAGAGATTAGGAAAATAATTTCCTCGGAGAATAGAAGTACCCCTCTGTCCGACTCCAAAATATGCGAAGCACTGCTTAGGCTTGGAATAAGCCTTCCAAGGCGAACTGTAGCCAAATACAGGACTGAAATGAATATAGCTCCATCATCAAAACGTAAGGAATACTGTTAAACCCAAAGCAAATAAAATGGCGGCAGTAAGCAGATTTAACTCTGTTTACTACCGCCTTTATTTTTTTACTATATTTTCTTACATGCAACAGCACATGTGCGACAATCGTCGGCACATTTCTGGCAATGAGTATCCTTAAAGGAGGAGCATTCCTGGGCACATCTTTGGCTAGCCTTGGCGCATAGGTCGCATAGCTCCTTGGCAAACTGTCCGTTAATAGAGAGGGCAGCTACAGTCATTTGGCACAGCATGGCGCATTCTACAAGAGAAGTTATACAGCTTTTTCTGTCGTTTACATCAGGCTCGTTTAGGCAGGCTGTAAAGCACCCGTAGCAGGAGTGAGCGCATCTTGCTATAGCGTCGATTGTGGTTTGTAATTGAGCGTTGTCGTTCATAATATTCTCCTTTTCCTTATATAAGGTTATTTTAACGTGAGTTCGACGAAGTCGAATAAGCCGCTGTAGCGGCTTAAATTGTGAAGCACTTTTCACGTTTTGTTCGACGAAATTGCTCTCTTTGCAATTTCGTCGAACTCACATTATTTTAAGAATATTATTGGGATATTTTAATATTTTATACTTTTTTTTTACATGCACAATTTTTCATCAAAAAAACTATTCAAGCCACTATGAATTTTCATAACAGCTTGGATAGTTTTATTTTGTCAAGTATTATCCTACCTTAGAATTTAATTAAGCTACGGTATAAAAACAATTCTTAGGAGACACAACCTTTTCTTCCTTTTTAAGAGCCTTAATAGCCTTGTCAACCTCTTTTTTGTCTATGCCTGTTTTTTCTACAATCTCCCCTGACTTAAGTGGGGCATCAGCGTTCTTTAAGCATTCGTATACTGCTTCCTTTGGTTCCATTTTGAAGCCTCCTTTGTGTTTAATTTACTACTTAATTATATTAGTCCTCATATAAGGAACCAACGCCTCGGGAACAATAACTGAGCCGTCAGCCTGTTGGAAATTTTCTAATATGGCAGCTGTTGTACGTCCTACGGCTAGACCACTACCGTTTAGTGTGTGTACAAGCTTAGCCTTGTCTGCAGGTGAATCCTTGTATTTGATGCCTGCTCTTCTTGATTGGAAGGACTCAAAGTTTGAGCAGCTGGAAATCTCTACATATCTGTTATAGCTTGGCATCCAAACCTCAATATCATAGGTTTTTGCAGAGGAGAAGCCTAAATCTCCGGCGCATAGCGCAACGGTTCTATATGGCAGTCCAAGCCTTTTTAAAATATCCTCGGCATCAAGTGTAAGCTTTTCAAGCTCATCATAAGATTCCTCGGGCTTTGCAAATTTAACCAACTCAACCTTGTTAAACTGGTGCTGGCGAATAAGCCCTCTTGTATCTCTACCGGCGGAGCCAGCCTCTGCTCTAAAGCAAGCGGTATAAGCACAGTATTTAATAGTCAGCTTGTTGCCGTCCAAAATTTCCTCCCTATGCATGTTTGTAACAGGAACCTCTGCCGTAGGCACCAAGAAATACTCAGTGTTTTCCACCTTAAAGGCGTCCTCCTCAAACTTAGGAAGCTGTCCTGTACCCTGCATACTTCTTCTGTGCACCAAAAACGGAGGGAAAACCTCTGTATACCCATGATGGTCCACATGCACATCAAGCATAAAGTTAAATATAGCACGCTCAAGCCTTGCGCCAAGGCCTTTGTAAAAAGTAAACCTAGCACCTGTAGTCTTGGCAGCAGTAGCAGGGTCAATAATACCAAGCTTTTCACCAAGCTCCCAGTGAGGAAGCGGCTCAAAATCAAACTTTGTAGGCTCTCCATATTTTCTTACTTCAACGTTATCAGCATCGGAACTACCGACTGGAACATCATCGCTTGGAGTATTTGGAATATTTAACAAAAAGCTTTCAATTTCCTCATCAATTTGAGTAATTTGCGGCTCCATCTCCTTAATCTTATCAGAAAGCGTCTTCATTTCTGCAAGAATATGGTCTACATTTTTGCCTTCCTTCTTTAAGATAGGCACTTGCTTAGAAACAGTGTTTTGATTATTTTTTAGCTCCTCAATCTCTTGAAGCAACTCTCTGCGCTTTTTATCCATGCCCATAAAACTTTCTAGCTGAAAGTCCTTATT